>NZ_JAHLQB010000057.1 GCF_018918205.1 Lachnoclostridium sp. MSJ-17
GCCTCTGGAGAGCATAGCGTATGACCAATTTGTACTTCTTTCATCTGCATGCCGGCTATTCGATATTTCAAAATTTCTTTTGTGCAGGTATACAATTTTTTATCGTTCTGAATAGTTACTTTTATTTTTAATTTCCGCTGTTTTCCTTTGTTTGACTGAAGTATATCTTCTGAAACTTAAAAATACCTTAAATGCTCAAAAAAGTTTTTAAAAAAATTAATTAAGGATTTTTTAAGTATTGTCCTTTAGTATTGTAGATGTTAAAATACTATTATAAGGAGGCAGAACTATGCAGATATTGATAGTTGAGGACGAAAAGCGTTTGGCGGAAGCGCTGAAACAGATTCTTGTTGAACAAAAATATATGGCGGACGTTGTTTACGACGGCAACGACGGTCTTGATTACGGACTGAGCGGGATCTACGACCTGATCATTCTGGACATCATGATTCCCTACCGTGACGGCTTTGAGGTCGCGGCAGAGCTGCGCCGCAATAAAATAGAAACACCGATCCTGATGCTCACCGCGAAGGACGCCGTAAGCGACAAGGTGACCGGACTGAATCGCGGCGCCGACGATTATATGACAAAACCCTTTGCTCCGGAGGAGCTGCTCGCGAGGGTGAAGGCGCTGACAAGGCGCAGAGGCGAGGTCATGCTCGACGAGACTGGCTACGGAGATTTCAATTTCAACGCGTCAACAAGTATGCTCAGCAAGGGTGCCAAATCAGTCCACCTTAACTTCAAGGAGGCTGAAATTATTAAGCTGCTGATTGCGAACCGCGATATCATCATTTCAAAGGAGGATATCATCACAAAGGTTTGGGGTTACGATTCCGACGCCGGCTCAAACAACGTTGAAGCTTATATCTCCTTTTTACGCCGTAAGCTGAGCTTTATCCAGTCGTCAACGGAAATAAAGTCAATCAAAAAAGTCGGCTACAGATTGGAGCAGAAGTCATGATCAAAAAACTGAGATGGCGGATAGCTCTGATTAATCTGGGACTAATCGGTATTGTACTGATCGGGATTTTTACCGCCGTCTGTATCAATAACTTTTCTAACTCCTACAATGAGCTCGAGCACGGCTTGAACAGAGTGATTGATCGAAACAGTGCGGAAAAGGGCTTTGAACCCGCGACCGACGACAGCGGAAAGCCCGAAATGCCCTTTGATAAGAACGATAAGGACAGCTACAAAAACAAGCCCGATATCCGCGAAAACGCGCCTATGGAGATTTCATCATACGTTGTGGCGGAAACCGACAAGGACGGAAACATTGTCAGCAAGGAAGAAAGCAACGTTACAATTGACAGCGACGATCTGGAAAAATGCGTGGAAATCGCTCTTGCCCGTCAGGAAAAATCCGGACAGATCTCCGATTACAGCCTTATGTACGTTAAGAAAAGCGACCACGAAAAGACGCTGATTGTTTTTGCAGGCAACACCACGCTTTTTGAAAATCTCAGAAACTCGATCCTGATAAACACCGGGCTGTTCCTGGGAAGCATGGTAATAATTCTGTTCATAAGCTTGGGCTTGTCAAGACTCGCGGTCAATCCCGTCAAAAAAGCGTGGGAACAGCAAAAGCAGTTTGTCGCGGACGCATCTCACGAGCTGAAAACCCCTCTGACAGTCATTCTCGCGAACAACAATATCATGATGTCGCACAAGAGCTCGACGGTTGAGCAGGAGCAGAAGTGGCTCGAGAGCACCGAGGACGAAGCGCAGCATATGAAGCAGCTGATCGATCAGATGTTATTCCTTGCAAAATCGGACGCTGGCGAAAGCCATGTGCAGCTGTCGCAGGTCAATTTCAGCGAAATCGTAGAAGGTTCGGCGCTCAATTTTGAACCGGTAGCCTTTGAAAAGGAAGTTCTTATCGACACTGAAATCGCGCCTGACATCACGCTTGAGGGAAATCAGACGCAGCTCAATCAGCTCGCGCACATACTGATCGACAACGCGGTGAAGTACTCCGATGAAAACAGCGTTATAAGAATAATTCTTTCTAAGAAAAATGATTCCGTTGAATTCTCCGTAAACAACCGCGGAAACGTGATCTCAAAGGAAGATATCGACCACATTTTTGACAGATTCTACCGCGCGGAAAAATCCCGTACAACCAAAGGCTACGGACTCGGTCTTTCGATCGCAAAGAATATTGTTCAGAGCATGAACGGCAGACTGAGCGTGCAGAGCAATCAAGACGACGGAACCACATTCACGGCGGTATTCAAAACAAAATAGACGCAAAAAGCGGCGGCCTCGTTTGAGACCGCCGTTATTGTATTATTTATGCATAGAGACGCTTCGCGATAGGAGCGTTGGGATTTGTGTCGGGATTGTCGGTGTAGAAGGTTACGAAGTCGCCTGATTCAAGCTTGGAATCGTCGATAACCAGCCACATCTCGTTGTCAACATAGCCCTTATAGTCCTTTGTCTGAGTCTTGCCGGAGTTGGAAACGATAATGTTGTAGGAGCCTGCTCCTCTGTAGGTGAAGCCGTAATCGAACCAACCGTCGCCGTCATCGTCAGAAAGCTTAACGCCGGGCCACTTAGCCTTGTCGTCGGGCGAGTAATTGTACTTGTCATTGCCCTTAAGGTCTGCGCCCCAGATCCAGAGAGTGGGTGCCCATGTCTCGGAACCGTTGTGCTTAACGTGGAGCTTAACGTCGAGGCTGCCGGCTACATAGTAGTAGTCGATAACAAGGGGATTGCCGTAAGGAATCTTGCCCTCGGTAATGGAAGGATATCTTGTCTTATCGATCTGATAGCCCATTACATGATACTCTTCTGTTGTGAAATCGTCGCCTACTCTGCCTTCGATATTAATGGACTCGGTGAGCTTCTGCTGCTTGCCCTCTGCGTCATTGTAGAAGTAGTTGACCTCTACGCTGCCTGAGGATACAACATAACCGGCGATGAACTTCTGGAGCATTGTTGCGTCGGCAATGTTCACAGCGCCGTCGTAGTTGAAGTCGAGACCTGACTTCTTTTCGGGAGTAACGGAAACCATTTCCGCGAGAATGCGCTGGAACTCGGTAACGTCGGCAACGTTGATAGCGCCGTCCTCGTTCACATCGCCGTTGATGCGGAGATTCTCGGGAACATAGTCGGTATAGTAGAAAATTACCTTCTGGTCAGCCTCGGTATATTTGCCTTCAGCATCACCGTCTACATGGTCAAGCACATAGATGTTGCTTACGCCGGAAGAAGGCTCGCACTTATAGGATTCGCCGATGCCGCCCTGGAGAACCATGGAATTAGCAAGCTCCTTGTCGCCGTTGACATGGCGGTACTCGACCTTGACCTTACCCATGTTGGACTCGATCGGATTAGCGTCGAAGCTCTCCTTATCAACCGCGATCAAAGCGGATTTCGCGCCTACGTTAAAGGTGCTGCCGCTTACTTCCTTGATCTTGGAAACGCCCGCCTGATCGCCGTCAGCGATAACGACCCACTTTGTTACGGAAGTGTCAGCAATCTTGATATTCAACGCCTTGGACGCGCTGTTGTAGATGACAGCCATCTTTTTCCACTGACCGTCGGTATTGTTTGAAACAGTGAAGTTTACGTTGGTAGTGCTGAGATTGAGGTTCTTGGGATAATCAAAGGTGAACGCATCCTCAAAGCTCTTGTCGGCTGCAGTGAAGGGAGCAAAGTTCTCTCTGATCAGTCTGAGGCCCTTGTAATAGGATACCATATCCGCATAGTCAACCAGATTCTGCCATGTAATCTTATTGATTTCGGGCGAGCTCTTGTAGCTGTTGGTGTCGCCGTACTTGGTTCTGCAGAATTCCTGACCGGCGAGGTTAAAGAGAATACCCTGAGATGTGAACTGGATAGCCGCAGCCAGCTTGTTCATCGAAAGAACCGTATCATTTCTCTCACCGTATTTGCCGATACCCGTGCGGGCAATGATCTGGTCAATGCAGGTTGCGTTGTCGTGGCAGTCTGCATATGTAACGCACTGTGCCGGAGACTGAGCCAGCCAGCCGTTTTTGGCCTGAGAGTTAGCTCTTACGCCGTGACGGATATCCTTTGCTCTCTCAACGTTGCCGCCTACAAAACCGGTATCGTCAGCCTCGAATACTTTACCCTTGATACCGTCTCTGATTCCGTCGTTGAAGAACGCTACGCGCTCGCTGACCTTGTCTGCGTTGGCTTGAGTTGCCGGATAGAAATCCGCACCGGTGCAGGTTTTGGCTGCATAAGTGGAAGTGCCGCCTGTCCAGCCCTCGCCCCATACGGTGATGAGCGGATTGATCTTGTCGAGCTCGTCACGGATAATGTTCATGGTTTCGGTATCGATAAGGCCCATGAGGTCAAAACGGAAGCCGTCGACATGATACTCGTTTACCCAATAGAGACAGGAATCTACAATATACTTTCTGGTCATGGCTCGCTCAGAGGAAACCTCGTTGCCGCAGCCTGAGCCGTTTGAGAAGGCTCCGGACTTGAGCTGACGGTAGTAGTAATCAGGTACGGTAGCCTGGAAGCAGGAGCCTTCCTTGTCGCTCGCGTAGGTGTGGTTGTAAACAACGTCCATAACCACGCTGATGCCCGCGTTGTGGAGCGCCTGGATCATCTGTTTGCACTCGTTGATTCTTACGTTGCCGTCGTAGGGATTTGTGGAATATGAGCCTTCGGGAACGTTGTAGTTCTGAGGATCGTAGCCCCAGTTGAACTGGTCGTCAGAACCCGCCTCGTTGATCGACTGGAAGTCATAGAAGGGGTTGAGCTGAACAGTCGTTACGCCGAGCTCCTTGAGATAATCGATACAGGTAGAAATCTTGCCCTCGTTGTTCAGGGTTGTATTTTCTTCTGTGAATGCAAGATACTTGCCGCGGTTCGCCTCGCTGACGCCGGATGCGGTGTCATAAGAGAAGTCCTTGACATGAAGCTCCCAGACATAGCTGTCTGTGCTCTTTTCGGGAAGAACATGACCGTCCTTTTCCCAGCCCTTGGGGTTGGTGGATTTCAGGTCGCAGACCATTGAACGCTTGCCGTTAACGCCCGTAGCAACGGAGTAAACGTCCTGCGTCTCGGCTGTCTGAATCACGCCGCTCTTTGGATGAGCCGCTGTGATTGAATAGGTGTAATAGGTGTTCTTGATGTCGCCGGAAACGGTAGTTGTCCAAACGCCCGTCCACTTGTCGCCGTCCATCAGCTTCTCCATGGTTACGGTTCCGAGATTCTTGGCGCCGGTTTCCTTGTCTGAGCCTGTGGAATAGCGGTTGAGCTTTACCTCGGTTGCAGTCGGCGACCAAACCTTGAAGGTAGTTGACTGCGGGGTATACTGTGCTCCGAGGTCATTCCCGCTGTAGGTGTACTCTGCGTCAAGCGCTTCGTTGGCCTTGATGTAATCGTGCGAAGCGCCGGCTCCGGCACTGCCGTCATCAACAGCCGCGAAAGACGTTACTATGCTTGTTGACGCGAGCATACAGGCAGCGAGAACAGAAGCAATGATTTTCTTTGATGTTCTCATTTGAATACTCTCTCCTTTTTAAATTATCTTTAATTCCGCAAAAGCGGAAAATCTTAACTTATTCGTCGGTTTTCTCGATGATGTCCATCTTCTTTCTCAGGCGTTCCCTGCGAGTGTGACGTGAAAGGAACACGGACGCTATGCACAGGACTCCGATCACCCCGAGCGCGATAATAACGTACCTGAGCGCCTGAGCGTACGGGTCGGGACGCGAGGAATAGCGGAACAGCACGTTGATCTCGCCCTCGCGGAACACGCCCGTGAAGTTTTCGGGAAGCTCGATAAGATTGAGGTTCTCGTATTCGTTGTCGGGAAGGACGTACTCCTCTCCCGCGGCTCCGGTTATCGTGTTCTTCTCGATAATCCTGCCGTCGTCAGCCATGTAAACCGCGTTGACCACGCAGACTGACGGGTCGGTGTCGTCGGTCACTCTGGTATACTTGTAGTCAACGGTGATCTCCTCACCCTTCATCTCACCGGCTCCGTTTGAGGGAAGCTGGTCAAGTACGAGGCGGTAGCCTTCAATACTCGGGAGACGCGGAGTGAAATACGCGTTGCCCTCTCTGTTGCGGATAATAAACGAATCCTCAAGCTCAGAGCCGTTGATGTCGTCGATAAAGCGGATCGTAACATCGCACATCTTTCCCGCGAATTTCTCGACGTAAACATCGGCGTGCTTTACGGAATCGGTGAATTCTCCTCGGGAATCTCCCGAGGATGACTTTATATCGTAATTGAGCGCCGAAGCAAGCAAGCCTACGTCAAAGGTCTTGCCGATCGAATCCGACACAGCCTGAGTTTTGAGCTTTTCCTTTGTAGTATTATCGTAATAATTTACGATAACTATGCCCTCGTCGTCGGTAATTCCCGCCTTCTCGTAGCTGCTCTTGTCAATGAAAATCGCTGCCGAATGCGCCTTAACACTGAGATTTCCCGATGCGGTGCCGAGATTGCGCAGACCCGCGGTCTCCTCGTTGGCGATCTGGATCCACTCGCCCTCGACGCTGACATTCTGATCCTCGTCCGAGCCGTTGAATACTGCGCAGAGCTTATTCCATTTTCCGGCTTCCGTGTTTGGTACGACATAAGCGCAGACTCCGGCGGGAAGATTTTCAAGGGCAGTGACGTTGTTCGCTGTAACCGGGGTACTGTCGGAGAGCGCGGCGAAGTTTTCGCGGATTTTCAGGAGTCCGCGGTAATACTCAACTAAATCGCTGTAGTTTTCAAGGCTCTTCCAGTCGAGCATATTTTCCTCGCGGGACGATGAGAAGGAGTTCTCGTCGCCGTCCTTGCTGCGCGCGAATTCCTCGCCGCCGAGGAAGAACGGAATGCCCTGAGAGGTCATTACGATCGCTGCGGAGAGCTTGTTCATAGCGACGAGATCCTCGTGGCGGTCGCGGTAGGTGCCGTCTCCGTAAACGGAATCGACGAGCTTGTCATAAAGCGCGAGGTTATCGTGGCAGGACGCGTAGGTCACACACTGCGTAGGAGCGTTTGCCCAGCCTGTGCTCGCCTCGGACTGACCGAGGAAGCCCGTCTTGATGCCGGAGCGGTTCTTGCCGGTCTGGACAAATCCCTCTCCGCCGCCGAACACCTTGCCCTTTATCGCGTCGCGTATGCCGTCGTTGAAGGCGCCGATACGCTCGTTGAGCTGCTTGAGGTTGGTCTGGTTGGCCATAACGGTTCCGGGGTCGGCGTTGGTCTGCATGTTCCACGCCTCGCCGTACATAATGATCTGCTTGCCGCTGCCGTCCTCGTAAAGTCCGTCGAGCGCGTCGCGGATCGCGTTCATGGTTGTGACGTCGTGCAGACCCATCAGATCAAAGCGGAAGCCGTCTATGTGGTACTCCTTTGCCCAGTAGGTCACGGAGTCGATCATATACTTGCGGAACATAAGATGCTCGGAAGCGGTGTCGTTGCTGCAGCCCGAGCCGTTTGAGAACGTTCCGTCGGGGTTCATTCTGTAGTAATAATTCGGAACGCTGTACTGGAACCATGAATCGGTGGAATATGTGTGGTTGTAAACCACGTCCATTATAACGCCGATGCCCGCGTTGTGGAGCGCCTGGATCATCTGCTTGCATTCCTTGATTCGCACGTTGCCGTCATAGGGATTGGTTGAATACGAACCCTCTGGGCAGTTGTAGTTTACGGGATCATAGCCCCAGTTATACTGCTCCATGATATCCTTGCTCTCGTCAACCGAGCCAAAATCGTACATCGGCATGATCTGAACATATTTGACGCCGAGCTTTTTCAGGTAATCCACGCAGGTCGGTGTACCGCCCTGAACGCCGTCGACCGTAGTTCCGTTTTCGGTAAACGCGAGGAATTTGCCGCGGTGTGAGTCAATGACTCCGCTGTTCTCCGCCGAGGAAAAATCAGCCACGGAAATCTCCCAAACAGAAGCGTTGGTGGCGTGAGGCACAAAAATATGTCTGTCGTTTTCCCAGTTATCGGGATTGGTTTTGCTGAGGTCGACAACCATCGAACGCTTGCCGTTGACGCCGCAGCCCTTGGCGTAGATGTCGCCGGTGACATACTCGTCGTCGCCGTGCTTTACGGTGTAGGTGTAATACATGCCCGCAAGATCACCGTTTACACCGACTTCCCATACGCCGGTCTTTTTGTCGAACTTCATTTCCTTGGTCGCGACGGTCTCGCCGCCCTCGTCCTCGCTGCCCTTTTCATAAACATTGAGGACAACGCCGTCGGCATAAGGTGACCAAAGCTTGAAGGTAGTGCCTTTTTCGCTATAATCCGCGCCTAAATCGGTGCCGTTATAAGCCCATTTGTCAAGCTTTGCAGCGTATGCCTGATAGTCCTTTTCGCCTGCCGCGTTCGCCGCGGTCGCACACAGTCCACTCATCATAATCATACTCAGTACTCCCGAAATTATTCTTTTGAATTTCAACGCAATGCCTCCTATTTGGCGCATTTTATCATTCTCATTGTATCACAAATAACCAACAATAATAATTCTTTTTGCGAAATTTGCTCTTTGGGCAATCTATTTAGGTTGTAGAAAATTATTGTTCAATTATGTAAATATTGCACAAGAAAACGGACAGGCAATAATGACCTGTCCGTAAATTCATTTTTTCGGTTTTACTCCGTTCCGCTTTAGATAATCCAGAATCTGTTCGTCGTCCCAGATTCCGAGATCGTCGGTACCCGCAAGGTACTCGTTATGGTGCCGCACCTCATGATGAAGGATACGCGTGAGCTGTCGGTACAGCTCCTCCCTGCCGACTCTGCCGTAAATCTGTACGATCGAGCCGTAGTAAAAAACAATAGCGTTGCCCAGCGAATTGCGTATATACTCGCCGAGGATATACAGGTCATTATTGAGCGCCTGCGGATGGATTTTTGTCTGCGGCAAAAGCGATATGCCGCCGTTCAAGTCGCGGTAAAGCTCATACGGCATTGCGTCGGCGATTTGATCGAGCATCTGAGCGACTTCTTCAAACTCATACATAATTCTGATAAGGAATATTAATAATCAAGGTAATCCTTGAGTTTTCTGCTGCGCGAGGGGTGACGGAGCTTGCGGAGAGCCTTTGCCTCGATCTGGCGGATACGCTCACGGGTTACGTTGAACTCCTTGCCGACCTCCTCAAGGGTGCGGCTTCTGCCGTCCTCAAGACCGAAGCGGAGACGGAGAACCTTTTCCTCACGGGGAGTGAGCGTCGCGAGCACATCGGCGAGCTGTTCTCTGAGCATGGTGTGCGAGGCGGCGTCTGCGGGCGCCGGAGCGTCATTGTCGGGAATGAAGTCGCCGAGGTGGCTGTCCTCCTCCTCGCCTATAGGAGTTTCGAGAGAAACGGGTTCCTGAGCGACGCGCATGATTTCGCGCACCTTGTCGACCGGCATATCGATCTCCTCGGCAATCTCGTCAGGAGTGGGCTCGTGGCCGTTCTGGTGGAGCAGCTGGCTCTGCACCTTCTTGACCTTGTTTATGGTTTCTACCATATGTACGGGAATGCGGATAGTGCGCGCCTGATCAGCGATAGCTCTGGTGATAGCCTGGCGGATCCACCATGTCGCGTAGGTTGAGAATTTGAAGCCCTTGGTGTAGTCGAACTTTTCAACCGCCTTTATCAGACCGAGGTTGCCCTCCTGAATCAAATCGAGGAACTGCATGCCTCTGCCGAGGTAGCGCTTGGCTATACTTACAACAAGACGGAGGTTAGCCTCGCTCAGGCGCTGCTTCGCGGCAACGTCGCCGTTTGAGATACGTATCGCGAGGTCGACTTCTTCATCGGATGAAAGCAGCGGAACCCTGCCGATTTCCTTGAGGTAAACCTTGACGGGGTCGTCGATCGCAAGACCTGTGTCGGAAACCGGAGCCGAAGAATCATCATCCTTATTATCCTCATAGGGGATCTCGATATCCTCGATTTTCAGGTCGACCATGTCCTCGATGATCTCAATACCCTGAGCTTCAATGGTGTCATAGAGTTTTTCAAGCTTCTCGGGGTCCATATCGGCTTCGCCGATCGCGTCGAGAATATCCTGGTTAGTAAGCGAGCCCTTCTGCTTGCCTAATTCTACAAGCTCCTTTACCAGTGACCTTTTCTCCTGCTGTGCCATACGCACACATCCTTTCCTTCTATATCTGATTATTTTTTATTTTTCTTCATATTAGCGAAAAGCTTTGAGATATCGTCGCCCGTCATTGACGCAGTATCCTTCGGACGTTCGCTCTCCGCCTTGATTATGTTGATGTTTTCAAAAAGAGCCTGCGGGGTCTGGGAAATCCCCGAGTATTTCGATAAAATCTGATAGATCCTCGACCTCTCGTCATCGCTCAGATCGGCGGTGACATTGTTCATCGGATCAAGCCCCGAATCGATCCTTGAGCTGAAATACTCAAAATACCTTCTCATAAGGGAATTCTGAAAATCCTCCGCGGAAATGTACTGACGGATCGCCTTGAGCGAGTCGGGATTGTTTATCAGGTTAGCCAGAAGGCTTTCCTCGGCGCTGGTGCTTCTCAGCTTGGCGTGCCGCTCCTTGTCGATCTTATCATTCGTGCCGTTTAGCTCAGAACGGATTTTTCTCATTTCCCTGCGGCGATCCTCGCGCTTGCTTTTGGCGCTGAGGTTGTTGATCTGCAGATTGAAGGCGTTCTTATCAATCTCAAACTCCTTGCAAAGCTTTGAAACATACACATCGCGCTCAATCGGGCTTTTTATTTCCGAAATCAGCCTTGCCGCCGCCTCGAGGTAGCCTACCCTGCCCTCGGACGCGGCGAGGTTATAGTCAGCTCTCAGCTTCTGCAAACGGTAGTCGACGTCGTTGCCGCTCGCTTCTATTATCGCCTTAAAAGCGGCGGGTCCGTCGGCTCCCTTGGATTTTATGAATTCGTCGGGGTCCTTGCCGTTCGGAATCGAGAGCACCCTGATATTTAGCCCTGCGTCACGGAGAATCGGAATCGCTCTCGCCGTCGCCTTCTGACCGGCCTCGTCGGCGTCGTAGCAGATTATTATTTCGTCGGCGTAGCGCTTCATAAGGCTCGCCTGCTCTGAGGTCAGAGCAGTTCCGAGGGAAGCTACGGCGTTCTGGAAGCCCGCCTGATTGACGGAGATAACGTCCATATAACCCTCGCAAAGAATGAGCGCTCTGCTGCCCGAGTTCTTCGCGTTGTTCAGCGAGAACAGATTTTCGCTTTTCTTGAACACGGGAGTATCAGAGGAATTGAGGTATTTGGGCTTCTCGTCGGTCAATATTCTGCCGCCGAAGGCAATTACATTTCCGCGTAAATCAATGATCGGGAACATTACCCGTCCTCGGAAACGGTCGATAACGCCTTTGCCGCTGCGCCGCCTTACCGAAAGATTGGCGCTTATCAGCTCATCGTCCTTGAAGCCCTTTCCTTTGAGATAATCGCTTAACGCCGTCCAGCTGTTGGGAGCAAAGCCCAAGCCGAAGCGTCGGATAGTCTTGTCGGAAAGCATTCTGCGGCGAAGGTAATCCAAACCAGCCGTACCGTCGGGTGAAATCAGCGTTTTGTAATAAAAACGCGCCGCCTCGCGGTTTGCCTCAAAAATACGCTTGCGCAGATTGCTCATACTGCTGTCGTAGGAATTGTCAGGAACCTCCATTCCCGCGCGCTGGGCGAGAAAACGCACCGCGTCGAGATAATCGAGGTTTTCTATTTTCATTATAAACGAAATAACGTCTCCGGACGCGCCGCAGCCAAAACAGTAATAGTGACCGTCCTCGGTATAAACATTGAAGGACGGCGTTTTTTCACCGTGGAACGGACACAGTCCGACCAGATTCCTGCCGCGCCGTTTAAGACTCATATAGTTGGAAATGACCTCGGTGATGTCATTTCTCGCTTTCAAATCATAGATAAAACCCTCGGGAAAAGCCAAAAAAACGCCTCCTTTCCCTGAGTTCTTCTGATAAATGGTATTCTAATTATTATTACGCCGTTTTTTTCCGATATCCTTTAATATTTTTAAAAATTTTTCAGGAATTTACCGGCGTCATAAAATATGATTCTCCGTCGGATACCGCCTGAACCTCCCCCGAGGTCGCGTCGGCAAGCTTCTTGTTCAGCCCGTCAAGCATGCCGGGCGGAATGTGGAACTTGATTTTTACATCCGACTCGTAAATTGTATCGTCAACCGTCGCTCCGCTTTCCATTATGAGTGAGCTGACCTTTCCGTAGCGGGTGTAGCTGCACGAGGTTTCACAGAGCAGGCAGGACTGCATAAGCACGACGCCGCCGGACTCAAGGGCAATTTTGCTTCCCTGCGAATAAGCGCGGACCAGACCGCCCGTACCGAGCAGCACTCCGCCGAAATATCGGGTAACTACAACGCAAACGTCATAGATTTCGTTCTTGACGATGACGTCCAGCACAGGCATTCCCGCCGTTCCCGATGGCTCGCCGTCGTCGCTGTAGCGCTTGATATTTCCCTCCCGGAGAGAATAGGCATAAACGTTATGTCTTGCGTCCCAGTGCTCGCTGCGCTTCTGATTTATGAACGCAACAGCCTCCTCCTCGGTTCTGACAGGCTTGACATATCCGATAAACCGCGAGCGCTTCTCGACAAATTCATCGCTCGCTTCATTTGCCACGGTCTTATAATCCTTGTTCACGGCGGTTCCCCTCCCCAAACGAAAATAAGGCGACACAAGCGTGCCGCCTTTGAGCTTCGAAAAACTTATTTCGCAATGTTGAAACGCTTCTTGAATCTGTCAACACGTCCGCCTGTATCAACAAGCTTCTGCTTTCCTGTGTAGAAAGGATGGCACTTTGAGCAGATTTCAACGCGGATATCTTTCCTTGTTGATCCTGTTTCAATAACATTACCGCATGCGCAAGTGATTGTGGTCTGCTCATACTTAGGATGGATGTTTTCTTTCATTCTTTTCACCTACTTCTTTACACAATTAACAGATAGATTATACTACATCTATTTACAAATTGCAAGAGTTTTTTTCAAATTTGCGATATTTTTACTTGATCGCCTTTGTTTCGATCTCTTCCTTGGCAAGAGCGATAAAATCAGAAAGCTGCATTGCTCCGAGATCGCCCTCTTTTCTGTGGCGGACGGAAACAGTGCCTGCCTCGATATCCTTGTCGCCTACGATGAACATGTAGGGAACCTTCTCGAGCTGTGCCTCGCGGATCTTGTAGCCGATTTTCTCGCTTCTGCTGTCGACCTCAACGCGGAAGCCCTCAGCCTCGAGCTGCTTCTTGATCTCGTATGCGTAATCGAGGTGTCTGTCGGCAACAGCCAGCAGCTTGATCTGAGTAGGCGCGAGCCAGAGCGGGAAAGCGCCGGCGTACTTCTCGATAAGCAGCGCAAGCGTTCTCTCGTAGCAGCCGATAGAGGTGCGGTGGATGATGAAGGGATGCTTTTTCTCACCGTCGCGGTCAACGTATTCCATGTCGAACTTCTCAGCGAGGTACGGGTCGATCTGAATTGTAATAAGGGTATCCTCTTTGCCGTACACGTTCTTGATCTGGATATCGAGCTTGGGTCCGTAGAACGCAGCCTCGCCTACGCCGATCTCGTACTTGATTCCGAGGTGGTCGAGGATCTTGCCCATCATATCCTGAACATTGTCCCACTCCTCCTGAGTGCCGATATACTTTGTGCGGTCGTCGGGATCCCACTGCGAGAAGCGATAGGAAACGTCCTCGTACAGACCGACTGTCTTGAGCATAAACGCCGCAAGCTCTACGCACTTTTTGAACTCGTCCTCGAGCTGCTCGGGAGTACACATCAAATGGCCCTCGGAAATTGTGAACTGACGGACGCGGATAAGTCCGTGCATCTCGCCCGAAGCCTCATTTCTGAACAGCGTGGAGGTCTCGTTATATCTGAGAGGAAGGTCGCGGTATGAACGCTGCTTGTTGAGATATGCCTGATACTGGAAGGGACAGGTCATCGGACGGAGAGCGTAAACCTCGCTGTCACTGTCGGGGTCGCCGAAGATGAACATGCCGTCCTGATAGTGATCCCAGTGACCGCTGATCTTGTATAGATCGCTCTTAGCCATGAAGGGAGTCTTTGTGAGCAGCCAGCCGCGCTTCTGCTCCTCATCTTCAACAAAGCGCTGGAGAAGCTGGATAACTCTCGCGCCCTTGGGAAGAAGAATGGGCAGACCCTGACCGATATAGTCTACGGTTGTAAAGAAGCCCATCTCTCTGCCGAGCTTATTGTGGTCGCGCTTGCGGGCTTCGGCGAGCTGAGCGAGGTGCTCCTCGAGCATGGAAGCCTTCGGGAAAGCGACGCCGTATACGCGGCAAAGCTGCGCCTTGCTCGCGTCGCCGCGCCAGTAAGCGCCGGTGCAGTTTGTCAGCTCTACAGCCTTGATGGGAGCGACGCTCATGAGGTGAGGTCCCGCGCAGAGGTCTACAAACTCGCCCTGCTTATAGAAGCTTATGTTTTCGCCCTTGTCCGTATGCTCCTTGGCGAGCTCGACCTTATAGGGCTCGTCCATCTCGGTGAGCTTCGCAACAGCCTCGTCGGGAGCAAGCTCAAAGCGGCTGATTTCAAGGCCGGATTTAACGATTTTCTTCATCTCAGCCTTGATTTTTTCCAAGTCCTCAGCTGAGAAGGGCTTTTCTACGTCGAAATCATAGTAGAAGCCGCTGTCGATAGCGGGACCGATAGCGCACTTGGCGTTCGGATAAAGTCTTTTTACCGCCTGAGCAAGTACGTGGGAAGCGGAATGCCAGAACGCTTTCTTACCCTCCTGATCGTCAAAGGTAAGCAGCTCAACCTTGCTGTCCTCCTGGATCGGGGTGCGCAGATCGCATACAACGCCGTTGACTTTTGCGGCGCAAACGGACTTGTAAAGTCCCATACCTATTGATTTGGCGATCTCTGCGGGCGATACTCCGGCGTCAAATTCCCTGACGACGCCGCCCTTTAACTCAATGTTGATCATCTTTCATTCTCCTTTATCTGAAAATATAATTTTATAAAAAAAGCCCCAATATTCCAAAAAGGAATATTGGGACGAAGTTACTCGTGGTTCCACCCAAGTTCGACAGATTAATCTGTCCTCAAAAACCTTAACGCGGTCAACACGCCGCGCCATTTCCTGCGCGGGCTCAAAGGCGGTAAGCAACAGCACCGGATACAGGGCTTTCACCAAACGCTCTGCTCTCTGGAAAACGGCTGACTGAGGCTCATGTCCTTATCAACGCTTTGTTTTATTGATTTATCATATCACTGAAATCTCTGTTTGTCAACTCAAATTTTGCTGTTAAGCTCATCGAGCAAATCAGAAACGTCGCTGCGTGATTTTTTCACGGGAGCGGGCTGAGCTTTCTGAACAGGTCTTTTGTCTGCAACAGGCTCGGGCTTTGCTTCTGCAACAGGCTCGGGTTTAGTCTCGACAACAGGTTCGGGCTTTGCTTCTGCAACAGGCTCAGATTTGGGTTCAACCGCAGACTGAATATTATTCGAGTATCCGACAACAAAATCGCTGTCATCGGTTCTTTCCCTTTCCTTGCTTGTCAGGTAAGGAACCGGCTCGTCGTCCTTGGGAGCCTGATAACCGATGATAAAATCATCAAGTCCCTGAGCGTTCTGATAGTAATCAGAAGGTCTGATATCTTCAACTTCCTCGGGTTCATCCACGGCGTTCTCTGTAGATTCGGCTTTTGAAGCGGCTGCGGACTTGTCGTCGGAAAACACCAGATCGTCATAGCTTTCTGTCTTGATATACTTCTTCTCTTCCTTGCCGATCTCTTCGGAATTAGGAAGTCCGTCGATCACCTTGAGCTCGTCCTTGGTAGGAGCATTGAAAGCCATTTCGGCGATAAATGCGACCGCGTATGCGCCAAGTACAAAGAACATCGCAGCATTGAAGATCGAGGTGTAGCCGCCGCCTTCTCTAAGACCGGTGAAAAGTCTGTAGAGGCTGTAGGAAAGCGAAAGCGCGGCAGCGGGCAAGCCGTAGATAAAGCAAGCCTTGACCGGACTTCTGCCCTTGACCCTTGAAAGGACCATCGCGTGGGAGAAATAGTAGAGAGTGAGGAAAATGAAGCAGAACAGCGGGGTCATATCCGTAGAGGAAATAGACACCTTGGTAGCCTCAAGAAACTCATATACGATCTCTGTGCAACCCCAGATAGCCGGGAAAATAAAAAGCGTGGAGATACCCGAAACAACGGTTTTTCCCTGCAGATGAATACGGGTCATCAGGAACAGCGCAATACCCGCCGGAATAGAAGCGATCGCGCTGATAAGCGACATTACGTAATACTCTGAATCGGTAGTGTTGTTCATAAACGTCGCAACGGAGCTTGCGATGACAAGCGCACCGGAAAGTGCGGATAAAATACCTGCCGCGGGATTCTTTTTGACAGGATATACAGGTGAGGTTTTCCTGTCAAATATATTGATGACGATACAAGCGACAAAGAGTACTGCCGCGATTCCTATTGCTGTGTAAGACACAACCATTTTGTCCATTCCCAGGAAATGACCGCTGTCGTCCGCGCCGAAAATACTCATAACGCGAAAAAAAATCATTGCAAGAGCAGCGGGAATGAAGGGAATAAGCGTAAATTTTACTTTCATAAAACTCTCCGTTCTGAAAATGAGCTGCTGTACAGGGCTATTATACCCTGAATACGTACATATTATATTGTAAGACAAACATGCGCCGTTGTCAAGAAATATTTAATTACAAAGTATGGCGCTGTAATCACAAAAATCTTGTGCGAAATAAAAGGTTGATCGGGGTTTTAGCCCTTTTGCCCGTTACGGAAACGGTTTACGCGGCAATACTGCAAGTTCAGATAAAATTTTCGCTTGACATATGCGGAAAATAGTTGTATTCTATTAATAAATAAACGCAGGGGTGTCCGCTGAAGCGGGCTGAGAATGGGCTGATTCGTCCTTACCCTCTAACCTGATTCGGATAATGCCGACGTAGGAAGCTCGTTTCATAACGTATTTTTTGAGCGCCGCGGCAATCCGCAGCGCTTTTATTTTTCAAAAAACAGAAGGAGTAATCAAAAATGAACGCAAGCGTAGCAATCCAGACTCTGCCCGAAGCCAAAAACGACGACGAGCTCATCCGCATAGTCGATGAGGTCATCGACTATATCAGGAGCACCGGTCTGAACTATTATGTAGGTCCCTTTGAAACAGCCATCGAGGGCGATTACGACGAGCTTATGGATATCGTCAAGGAGTGCCAGCACATCGCGATAAGAGCAGGCGCGCCTTCCGTCCTCGCATACATCAAAGTGACGTACAAGCCCGAGGGAGATGTGCTGACCATTGAAAAGAAAGTTACCAAACATCACCAATAAATTTCTCCTGCCGCTGTCGGCAATAGTCCTCCTGCTTGTAATCTGGCAGGCGGTCAGCATGGCGGAGCTTGTGCCTTCGTTCATGCTGCCCTCGCCCGTACAGGTAGTGCAGGCATTGATTTCGGACTTTCCGCTTCTGCTCAGTCACGCGGGTGTGACGCTGCTGGAAACCTTCATCGGATTGATCATCGGCATCGTCGTGGGCTTCGGTCTCGCGGTGCTTATGGACAGGTACTCAATTCTCAGGCACGCGTTCTATCCTCTGGTTGTGCTTACGCAGACGATCCCCACCGTGGCGATAGCGCCGCTTCTGGTGCTGTGGTTCGGTTACGAGATGCTGCCGAAGATTATACTCATCGTGCTGGTGGTATTCTTCCCCATCGCGGTCAATATGCTCGACGGCTTTCGGTCGGTGGACAAGGACACGATAAGCCTTCTGCGCTCAATGGGCGCGGGAGACAGGCAGATATTCCGTTACGTAAAATTTCCCGCGGCTCTCGGAGAGTTTTTCGCGAGTCTGAAAATATCCGTTTCATACGCGGTCGTCAGCGCTGTCATTTCCGAATGGCTCGGCGGCTTCAACGGACTGGGAGTTTATATGACAAGGGTCAAAAAGGCATATTCCTTTGACAAAATGTTCGCGGTCATTTTCCTGATTTCGGCGCTCAGCCTGATTCTGATGTGGCTTGTAAAGCTTTTGCAGAAAAAATGTATGCCTTGGGATAACAGAAAAGGAAAATAGAAGGAGTATTCAATTATGAAAAAAAGAATTCTTGCCGCTGTCATGGCGGCAGCAATGCTGACGCTCGGTATGGCGGGCTGCGGCAGCAGCACAGGCAGCAGTGAAAAAAGCAGCGAAGCGACAACCGCCGCTTCAG
Source organism: Lachnoclostridium sp. MSJ-17 (assembly GCF_018918205.1). Lineage (GTDB taxonomy): Bacteria > Bacillota > Clostridia > Oscillospirales > Acutalibacteraceae > Ruminococcoides. Next base: position 18,173 of record NZ_JAHLQB010000057.1, read on the forward strand.
CCGAAAAAACAAAAATCACCTTCGTTCTCGACTGGACGCCGAATACAAACCACACAGGTCTGTATGTTGCTCAGGAGAAGGGTTATTTTGACGAGGCGGGTCTTGACGTTGAGATCGTTCAGCCTCCCGAGGACGGAGCCGAGGCTCTTGTCGGCACAGGCAAGGCTCAGTTCTGCATGACCTTCCAGGATACCATGCTTCCGACCGTTGTCGGCGACACAAAAATGCCTATTGCGGCGGTCGCGGCAGTATTACAGCACAACACCTCCGGCATTATCTCGCGCAAGGGCGAGGGCATTGACACTCCTAAGGGAATGGAAGGCAAAAAGTACGCAACATGGGATCTGCCCGTTGAGAAGGCGACCCTCAAGCAGGTCATTGAGGACGACGGCGGCGACTTTGACAAGGTCGAGCTGATTCCCAGCACCGTTACCGACGAGGCTTCCGCTCTGCAGAGCAAGTCCGTAGACGCTATCTGGGTTTACTACGGCTGGGCAGGCATCGCCACAAAGCTCAAGAACGTCGACACCGACTACTTCTACTTCAAGGACATCAACCCCGTTTTCGACTACTACACCCCTGTTATCGCGGGCAACACCGACTGGATGAACGCGAATCCCGACAAGGCAAAGGCTTTCCTCACAGCGCTGAAAAAGGGCTATGAGTACAGCATCGAAAACATCGAGGACGCTTCCGACATTCTTCTCAAGGCTGCTCCCGAGCTTGACAAGGACCTTGTTGTAGAGAGTCAGAAATACATGGCTGACCAGTACAAGGCTGAGGTCGAACAGTGGGGCTACATCGACGCAGCTAGATGGAACGCTTTCTACAACTGGATCAACGAGAAAAAGCTCCTCGAAGTCGAGATCCCCGAGAACACGGGCTTTACAAACGAATATCTGGAGAAATAAATGAACAGGCTTGAAGCCAGAAACATCACATTTTCATATGACAATAAGGTCAATGTGATCGAAAACATTCAGCTGTCCGTCGGCGAAGGCGAGATCGTCTGTCTGCTCGGAGTTAGCGGCGGCGGAAAAACGACGCTGTTCAACGTCATTTCCGGTCTGAAGCATCCGCAGCAGGGCGAAATTCTTCTGAATGGCGAAGACATAACGGGCATACCTGGAAGAATAAGCTATATGCTTCAGAAGGACTTGCTTCTTCCCTACCGCACTATCGAGGCAAACGCCGCGCTGCCACTGATTATCAGAGGCGTAAAAAAGAAGGAAGCCATACCGAAGGTCAACCCGTATTTCGCAGAATTCGGTCTTGAGGGCACTCAAAAAAAATACCCGTCCGAGCTTTCGGGAGGTATGCGGCAGAGAGCCGCTCTGCTGAGGACGTATATGGCGTCAAACAGCGTCGCCCTGCTCGACGAGCCGTTCAGCGCGCTCGACACACTCACCAAGAGCGACATGCACCGATGGTTTTTGAACGTAATGGAAAAAATCGACCTGTCGATCCTGTTTATAACCCACGATATCGACGAGGCGATCCTGATTTCGGACAGGATTTATCTGCTCTGCGGAAAGCCCGGCACGATCGCCGACGAGATCGTCATAAGAGAGCCTAAGCCGAGAAGATCAGATTTCAATCTTACAGACGAATTTTTGCAATACAAAAGGGAAATAATAAGTAAGCTGTGCTAAGCTTAACATAAACGCCTTGTCCGGTAATATTGCCGGGCAGGGCATTTATTTTATTATTCCAACAATACCGCCCGTTTTCACTTGCTTTTTGTCCATATTTGTTATATAATATTAATTTGAAAAAACTATTTGGGAGATTACTATATGCTGGAACTGAAAAACCTCTCCTTTTGCGTCGATGAGAACGGCAGTCAGAAGGAAATCCTCCACAACTTGAATTTAAAAATCGACAACAGCCGTTTTGTCGTTATCACGGGCCCGAACGGCAGCGGAAAGTCAACCCTCGCAAAGCTGATTATGGGTATCGAAAAGCCTACCTCGGGCAAGATTTTCTTTGACGGCGAGGACATCACGGAGTTTTCCGTCACCGAACGCGCAAAGCGCGGAATCAGCTTTGCATTTCAGCAGCCTGTCCGCTTTAAGGGAATCCGCGTTCACGACTTGCTCAGACTCGCCTCGGGCAAGGACATTTCTATCGCAGAAGCGTGCAACTATCTCTCCGAGGTCGGACTTTGCGCAAGGGATTATATCGAGCGTGAAATCAACTCCTCGCTCTCGGGCGGTGAGCTAAAGCGCATTGAGATCGCCACTCTTCTCGCCCGTCAGACAAAGCTGAGCGTATTTGACGAGCCGGAAGCGGGAATCGACCTCTGGAGCTTCCAGAATCTTATACGCATCTTTGAAAACATGCAGAAGGAAATCAAGGACAGCTCTATCATCATTATTTCACATCAGGAAAGAATTCTGCGCATAGCTGACGAAATTATCCTGCTCTCTGGCGGAACGATCAAAAAGCAGGGCAGCGTTGACGATGTTCTTCCGGAGCTTATCGGCACAACGGCGGCGGTCGACGCCTGCGAGAGATTAAAGTAAGGAGGCGCGAAATGTTAGGCTTGGACGATATTTCGAAAATGATACTGAACGAGGTCGCCGACATCACCGACGAACCGAAGGGAGCCTATAACTTCCGCGTCAACAGCGGTCTTGCGGGCAGAAACACAACTGAAAACATAAATATAGTTTCAAAGGAAAACGGCTCCGGCATCGATATTTTCATAAAACCCGGCACCAAGGGCGAGGACGTGCATATTCCTGTCGTAATAAGCGAAAGCGGCGTCAAGGAAAAGGTCTATAATGACTTTTTCATCGGAGACGACTGTGACGTTACTATCGTTGCAGGCTGCGGAATCGACAACTGCGGTGCTCACGACTCGCAGCACGACGGAATCCACCGTTTCTATGTGGGCAAAAACTCGCGCATAAAGTACGTTGAAAAGCACTACGGCTCCGGAAACGGAGATGGCAAGCGCATTCTCAACCCCGTCACCGAGGTTTACATGGAAGAAAACGGCGTTATGGAGATGGAAATGGAGCAAATAAAGGGCGTTGACTCCACCGACCGTATGACCATAGCCGAACTCAAGGCAGGCGCAAAGCTTCTGATTAAGGAACGTCTTATGACTCACGGCAATCAGACTGCCGTCAGCGGCTACAAGGTATCGCTCAACGGCGAAGGCTCCACCGCCGATGTTGTTTCGCGTTCTGTCGCGAGAGACACCTCGGAGCAGACCTTCAACGCCTGTATCGCGGGCAACGCTCCGTGCAGCGGTCACACCGAATGCGACTCTATCATCATGGACAGCGGCAAAATCCTCGCTATTCCCTCTCTGGAGGCAAACAATGTGGACGCTATGCTCGTTCACGAGGCTGCTATTGGCAAAATCGCGGGCGACCAGCTTATCAAGCTGATGACCCTCGGTCTGACGGAAGCGGAAGCAGAGCAGCAGATCATAAACGGATTTTTGAGCTGATAAAACGGCGGCAGTACAAAACTGCCGCCTGATTTTTATCTGTTCAAAAGGTACACGCCGAGGTTGAGGTAGGTCGCGAAAATCACCCAAACAGTATAGGGTATCTGCAAAAGTCCGGCGGTTCTGTCCTTTGCGTAGAATCTGAAAAGCATTGTCACCACAAGCACGTCGAGAAGGATAATCCAGAAAAACGCGAAAAGTCTCCATTTGAGCAAAAAGAACGCTATCGGCCACAGGAGATTTACGCCGAGCTGTAAATAGTAAATCAGTGAAACAGAGGACTCGGGTTTTCCCTTCTGTCTTATCATCGCGTAGGACACACCCATAAGCGTATACAGAATCGTCCAGACTATCGGGAATAAAATACCCGGCGGCGACAGCGGCGGCTGATTGAGTTTATCGTAATCCATGGAACCCATTGTCAGGAATCCGACCACCGCACCGAGGAGCAACGGCACCGCAATCGCGGAAGCGTAATTTCGCAGCTTTGACATAGAATCTCTCCGTTTTCGTAGTATTTACTATTAGTATACTGAATGGAAATACAGATTATTCACAAGATAAAAAAATCTTTTTTACTCCGAAAAACTTGACAACACAAACAAAGAATGCTATAATAATCAATGTTGCAGATATGCGGATGTAGTTTAGTGGTAGAACTTCAGCCTTCCAAGCTGATCGTGAGGGTTCGATTCCCTTCATCCGCTCCACGCAAATGGCACTCATCAAGGGTGCCATTTTTGCGTGGAGCGAATAGATGAAGGGAATCGAAGGCGACCATGCCGAGCGCAGCGAGGTAAAAGCGTCACGGTGGGACGTTTTTAGGGAGAGAGTTGATGATACCTGTCACATCGCACTGAACCCATAATGCGACAGCAACGCTCATTCTCTCGCCCGCAGCACTTCATCAGCTGTGGACACGGAATCGAACGGGCGTTAAGAATAATCATTTTTCCTTATCAAGCGTGATCGTACCTCCACCGTAGGTAAGCTTCAGCTCATCACCCATCGGCTGATAATCAAAGCCGTAATTGAGCGACAGCGATGGAACAAAAATCACTATACTTTTATTGTCAATCACGCATTTGCCTGAAATCTCTATGTTCTCGCCGGCGCTGTCAACCGTAAACACCGCGCTGTCGCCGTCAAAGCTCAGCCTGACCTGCGCACCGCCGTCAAGCGTTTTGCTCCATGAATAATTGCACAGCTCGTCTATACTGCCCGAGGCGCTTTGGGTGCAGCCGCAGAGAAATATTGCGCACAGGATAAATAAAAGTAAATATTTTCTCAATTATTTCACACCTTCCCGTACAAACTATTCTTTGGGAAGGTTTCTTATTACAGTTTTGTTAATATTCTTGAAAAGCAAAATAAAGTCTGATATATTCTATATGACAAAAACGGTTTGGAGTGATTTGATTGCAGCGTGAGATTTTTGAGCCCTGCAATATTTTTGAGGAGAACGGAGCGGTCATGCAGGCAGGCTGGTCGAGAACGCCTGTCTTTATCCGTAATGACGAAAACGGAAAATCCGTCGCAAAGCACTGCGAGCGTGAGATCTTCTTTATAAATAACGGAGAGGTTTCGCTCTATCTCGCGGTGGAAAATTACGTCAAAGAGCTGAATATAAAAATCGCCGTGGCGGATTTGAAGCACGGCGGAGTAATCAGCGATAGTATCAACAAGAAGCTGCGGTTTTCAAAGGTCGAGCTTCCGTGCGACGAGAACAGCGGCGAGTTTTTCTTCGAGGACAAGGGAGTCACTCTCAAGCTGACAAATACTATCGACGGCAGATATATCAGGTGCGCTTACAGGGAATTCGGCGGTTTCGATGATTTTTACTGCAATATATTTCTTAAAAGGAATATTATCGAAAATCTGAACGCTCTTGCGCCGTTTGAGCGCAACCGTAAATACTACTATTTCAAGAGATTTATGCCGTGCTACACCGCTCAGGGAGCAATAAAGGTCGGCGGCATTGAATATTCTATATTAGAAAATACCGCCCGAGCCTACATCGACAAAACAAGATATTTCAAGCCGCGCGAGCACAGTTATCAAAGGCTCTCAGCTGACTGTATTCTGGGCGGCAAACGGTTTTCGCTGAACCTCGCGAGCCGCGTCGGAGATAACCGTTACGGAAACGAGAACTGCTTTTTCTACGACGGCAAGCTTGAAAAGCTTTCGCAAATCACTGTCAAGGGTACTCCGAACCGCATTGACAGACCGTATTACTACAAGGGCGGAATGTCGGCGCTGGATATCATGTTCAAGCCCTTCACCGTGAGGGGCGAGGCGATGTCCGCGAAGCTCGGAAGCACCACTATCATCTTCGGAAGGCTGTACGGCACGATCAACCGCATAGACTACGACAAACCGCTTGAGCTAGACAACGCGCAGGCGCATATGATTTTTTCTGAATTTTAAAATGACTGCGGCGGTTCACAACGAACCGCCGTTTTTTCAAAGCGCTTTAATGCGCTTATTTTTTTTCGATATTTTCCGCTTTTTCTTTATCCGACGGCGCAGAGAAGCGCGCGAAAATCGAGAAAACGGTGAGGAAGCTGATCAGTATGTACAGAAGCAGGGCGAGCATTGAGCCGAGCGAGATAAGGTTGATCGTCACTATGGTCAGAATCGAAACAACGCCGAGCAGACAGCAGAGGATAGAAACGACGTTTTTCTTGTTTGACTGCCTGTCGAGCACGCAGAAGAAAAAGCCGACGATCGGAATCACCAGAAAGATGAAGTTCAGCGGGATCATCGTGTTGATCGCGGAGTATTCCGACGAGGACAAGCCGATGTCATTTCCCGCGCCTAATGCGCTGAGCATATCAAAAACGGAGTTTGAATAGATTTTTCCGTTCATGCTGTACTGATAGTAAGGCATTGAGCAGAGCACTATTTCGAGAAGGTAAAACACCCACATGGCGGTTCTCAGGCGTTTGCGGGTTTTATTTTCGGGAATTTTATTCATAATGTCCTCCAAAACACAAATTTTTACAAAAGATATTGTATCATAAAACTTCGATTTGCACAATAGGGAATTTTGTGATATAATATAAATCCGATTATTCCATGACCGCAACGGTTGTGTTTCAATAATCCATATTTTTCGCATTGCAAAGGAGAACCACTATGAGTTACATTAATGAAAGCATTATTTACAATATTTATCCGCTGGGTTTTTGCGGAGCTCCCCGTGACAACGACGGTCAGCTCAACTACAGGCTTGATAAAATATTCGACTGTATTGACCACTTCAAACGTCTGGGTATCAACGCTCTTGTATTCAACCCTCTGTTTGAGAGCTCGCACCACGGCTACGACACCATCGATTACCGCAGGGTCGACTGCCGTCTCGGCGACAATGAGTCTTTCAAAAAAATCTGCAGCGCCCTGCACGAAAACGGAATCAGAATTATCCTCGACGGCGTTTTCAACCACGTCGGCAGAGATTTCTTCGCGTTCAAGGACGTTCAGGAAAAGAAGTGGGATTCGCGCTACTGCGGATGGTTTCAGAACCTGAACTTTGACGGAAGAAGCTGCTACGGAGATCCCTTCTGGTACGAGGGCTGGGCAGGTCACTACGACCTCGTTAAGCTCAACCTGCGCAATGACGAGGTAGTCAACTACCTTCTCGGCTCCGTTGAGATGTGGATAAACGAGTTCGGCATCGACGGTCTGCGCCTTGACGCCGCGGACGTTATCGACCCGGAGTTCTTCAAGAAGCTCAAGAACCTCTGCAAGTCCAAAAAGCCTGATTTCTGGCTCTACGGTGAGATCACCCACGGCGACTACAACAGGATCGCAAACAAGGATATGCTCGACTCCGTTACAAACTACGAGTGTTACAAGGGCATTTACTCCAGTCATAACGACCACAACTACTTTGAGATCGCGCACTCCATGAACCGTCAGTTCGCAAACGGCGGCATTTATCAGAATATCTACACCTATAACTTCGTTGACAACCACGACGTAAACCGCGTGGCGAGCGTTCTGCGCGACAAGAACCACCTCTATAACGTATACACCATGCTCTACACCATGCCGGGCGTGCCGTCGATCTACTACGGCAGCGAATACGCCGTTGAGGGAAAACGCACCCGCGACTCGGACTACGACCTGCGTCCCTGCCTCGACCTCAACAACATTCCCAACGCAAATTATCAGCTCTGCGATCACATCGTAAAGCTCGGCAAGGTAAGGCTTGCGCTAGAGGCTCTCAAGTACGGCAAGTTCGAAAACGTGAACATCATGAACGAGAAGCTCGTTTTCAAGCGTTACACTGACAATCAGACCGTTTTCATTATGTTTAACCTCACCGACCACGAAGAAAGAGTCGGCTTTGACTCGCGCTGCAATGCAAAGCTTACCGACGTGCTCAACGGCAATCAGGTATTCGACTGCAACGGCTGGTGCGAGCTTCCCGTACCCGCATACTCAACAAGAATTCTCGTTGTAAACGACGGCAGCTTCAGGGTCGACCTTGAGAGCGAGAATATTTCCGCTCCCGTGAAAAACGAAGAACCCAAAAAGGCTGAAGATGAGGTAACTGTCGGAGCACATTACCGCCACTTCAAGGGCAATGAGTACGAGGTCACAGGCTTTGCCAAGCACAGCGAAACCGGCGACAGACTCGTAATCTACAAGTCGCTCTCAGACGGCGAGGTCTGGGCAAGGCCTTACAACATGTTCGTTGAGACCATCTGGGACAACGGCAGACAGATCAAGCGCTTCGAAAAAATATGAAAGTCAAGGTCATGATTGCGGCAGCTGCGCTGATTTTCGTCATAGGGATCGCCGGCAGCGTATTTGTTCTCTGTTCGCCCTCAAAAAGCAGGGTCAATATCGTTCGCGACGGCGAGGTGCTGTATTCTCTCGACCTGTCAAAGGAGGAGAACCGCAGCTTTGTCATCGGGTACGGCGACAGCAGCAACACTGTTGAGATAAAGGACGGCAGGATCCGCGTATCTGAGGCGGAATGTCCCGACAAAACCTGTGTGCGCACCGGTTGGCTGAGCTCCTCGGCTATGCCTATCGTGTGCCTGCCCAATCACCTGATCATCGAATTCGCGGACGAAAGCGGCGGAATTGACGCGCTGGCGGAGTGATTTATGAAACCGAAACGACTGGCTGAGCTCGCCGTGCTGACGGCAGTCTCGCTGATTATCTTCATCATAGAGCTGCGGATACCTAACCCCTTCCCTATTCCCGGGATAAAGCTCGGGCTCGCTAACATAATTACCGTCTACGCCGTGTACCATTACAAGGCGTATGAAACCGCGATGATCGTCGCGGTGCGGCTGATACTCGGCTCGGTTTTCAGCGGGAACATATCGGCATTGATTTACAGCGCCTCGGGAAGCATTCTCTGCCTTATCGGTATGCTGCTGCTAAAACGAGTGATCGATGAAAATCACATCTGGCTCTCGAGCGTTTTCGGGGCGGTGCTGCACAACACAGGTCAGATGGTGGCGGCTGTTCTCGTCACACAGACATTGGGGCTTGTCGCGTATTATCCGTTTCTGCTCGTATCGGGCTGCCTTGCCGGACTGTTTACGGGACTTTGCGCACAGCTGTTGATTCCGAGGATCCGCAGAATAAAAAAATAAACAATAATCTCCTTTCATCATATTATAGAGCGATGAAAGGAGATATTTTTATGCCTGTAAACAATCAGAAAATCAGCGGCGAGACGCCGTTCAAGCCCGAATACGACGAATTTATCAACGAATACCGCGGCAGAGGGTCTCTAAAGGTGCAGACCAGCGTGGCTAAAGAGGCGTTCCCAATAAAAAACGCGTTTGTGGAGGTTGCGCTGATCTACAACGGCAAGCGTTATTCCATTTACAACGACGTGACGGATAATTCGGGCATCGTCAACGAGATAGTGCTGCCGTCGCGGCTTGCGGAAGCTACCCAGACGCCCGAATCAGCCGCGTTGGGCGAGCCTGAGTACCTGATTTCGGTATTTCACCCCGGTTTTGAGGAAATAATCGACGCTCCCGTCATTATTCACGACAGGGTCGAAACGATTCTTCCGCTGAGTCTGAACCCCTGCAACGGACAAACGGAGGGCTGAGTATGGCGACGACCCCCGTTATCCCCACCACAATCACGGTGCATCTCGGCAGACCGAACCAGAACGCCGAGAACATCACCATTCCGTTTACCGACTACATCAAAAACGTCGCCTCGAGCGAGATTTACCCCACCTGGCCTGAGGCGGCGATACGCGCGAATATCCTGGCGCAGATATCGTTCGCTCTCAACCGCGTCTACACGGAATTTTACCGCAGCCGCGGGTATGACTTCGATATCACCAACACGACCGCGTTTGATCAGGCGTACACAAAGGACGGCGAGGTTTATGAAAATATCAGCCGTATCACCGACGAGATTTTTAACAACTACCTTGTCCGCACCGGAAGCGTCGAGCCGCTGTTTGCCCAGTTCTGCGACGGCTACAACACGACCTGCCCCGGTCTGTCACAGTGGGGTACCGTGGCGCTCGCAAACAACGGCATGAGTCCGCTCGAGATCCTACGTTTCTACTTTGGCGACAATGTGAGCATAGTGTTCAACGCGCCGATAAGCGACAACACGCAGTCCTACCCCGGCGTCGCGCTCAGAAGGGGCAGCTTCGGCGACGATGTGGTGATTATCAAACGCGAGCTCAACCGCATAGCGCAGAACTATCCCGCTATCCCAAAAATCCGCTTCACAAACGGCGTATTTGACCTTGAAACAGAAAACGCGGTTAAAAAATTCCAGGAGATTTTCAGTCTTGACCCCGACGGAATCGTCGGAAAGGCGACGTGGTACAAAATAAAACAGATTTTTGCGAGCGTCAAGCAGCTTTCCGACCTCACGAGCGAAGGTCTGACTATTTCCGAAATATCGCGGCGGTACACGCGAGAGCTTCGCCCGGGAAGTCAGGGTCTTGACGTTGAGGCGCTTCAATACTACCTCGCGTTTATCGGGTACTTCTATCCGTACCTGCCGCCGATTCCGATCACGGGGTATTTCGGCGAAATGACCCGCGACGCGGTGTTCGCGTTCCAGAGCTACTACGGGCTGCCTGTCACGGGAGTGGTCGACGGCAATGTTTTCGCAAAGGTAGAGCAGGTGTACCGCGACGCTGTCTCGGAGCTGCCCGCGAATTACCAAAGCGCGATAGGCGAACCGTACCCCGGGCGGTTCCTGACCGAGGGTGACCGAGGAGAAAGCGTGAGGATAATCCAGGGATATCTCAACAAAATCGGAGAAAACGTACCGGAAATACCCGTGATTGCGGTCGACGGAATCTTCGGCAGGCTCACAAAGGGCGCCGTTATCGCGTTTCAGCAGTACCTCGGAATTGAGGAAACGGGAGCGATAGGTCCCGTGGAATGGGCGGAAATCATCACCCTGGGTAATAATCTTTAAACTTCAAACGGCTCAGGACAAATCGCCTGAGCCGTAATTTATTATTCTTTATTTGAATAAATGCTGTCGTCCCTTTCGAGAAAATAACGCAAACCGCTGTACCGCTTCGTCTGGCGGTTGTTGTTTACCATCAGCTCGACGGTATAGGGATTGCCGACGAGAATAAGCTTTTCCTTCGCGCGTGTCACGGCGGTATAGAGAAGATTGCGGTAATATAGTCTGCTCGGTCCCGGGAAAGCGGGAATGATTACGCAGTCAAACTCGTTTCCCTGACTTTTGTGGACGGTGACAGCGTACGCGAATTCAAGCTCTGACGCGTTTTCGTAGCTGAGCGCGGCGATCTTGTCGAAAAAGCGTATCCTGAACAGCTTGCTCTTGCGGTCAATCGAGAGGATCACTCCGATGTCGCCGTTGTACACTCCCTCGCCTGTTTCTCCGTCGTCACGCTCCCAGCGGATATCGTAGTTATTCTTGGTCTGCATGACCTTGTCGCCGACGCGGAAGGTCTTTCCGCCGACCGTCGCCTCCTCCTTGCAGTCAGCCTTGGGATTGAGTGCATCCTGCAATCTCAGGTTAAGCTCACCGGTGCCGAGCTCACCTTTCTTGGAGGGACAGAGAACCTGTATGCTCTCAATCGGCGAATAGCCGTACGCCTTTGGCAGCCGCCTTGTGCAAAGCTCGAGAATTGTATTCGTGATGTCCGCCTTGTTTGCGCGCGGCATGAAGAAAAAGTCGTTGTCAGCCGAGCTGAGAACGGGCATCTGACCGTTGACAATGCGGTGCGCGTTCGTGACGATAAGGCTCTGCTGCGCCTGACGGAAGATTTTTGACAGGCTGACGACAGGAAGCGCCTTGCTCGCGATCAGATCGCCCAGAACATTTCCCGCGCCGACCGACGGAAGCTGGTCGGAGTCGCCGACAAGAATCAAACGGCAGCCCACAGGCAGAGCGCGGAGCACGCTCTCGAAAATATTTACGTCCACCATCGACATCTCGTCGATGATCAAAGCCTCGCATTTGAGCAGATTTTTCTCGTTCTTGCCGAAAACAGGCTTGTCCTCTCTGTCCCACGCGACCTCGAGGAGCCTGTGCAGGGTCTTAGCCTCGTTGCCCGTAAGCTCGGTCATTCGCTGCGCCGCTCTGCCCGTTGGAGCCGCGAGAAAAACACGCTGACCGCAGCGCTGCAATATTTTGATAATTGCGTTGAGAGTCGTCGTCTTGCCGGTGCCCGGACCTCCCGTAAGTATCAGAAAGCCCTCGGAAAGCGCCATCTGAATCGCCTGCTTCTGCAGACCGTCGTAGATGATACCGTCCGATTTCTCGCATATCCCGATTGCGTTGTCAATACCGCGCAGGCTCTCCGCAGGAAAGCTCTTGAGCAGCTTAAGGCGCGACGAGATATAGACCTCGGTTATATACATGCTCTGGCGGAAGATGAATTCCCTGCCGTCAAAGCTCTCGGATACGAGCGAGCGGTCAAAAATCAGCTGCTCCATATTTTCACCGACGCTCTGAGCCTCAACCTCGAGGAACCTTGCCGCGGTATCGGTGAGAACGTCGCGCGGAAGGCATGTGTGACCGTTGCCCTCGTTACGGCGCAGAATGTAGAGAATACCCGCGCAGACGCGTATCGATGAATCTCCGCCGAGGTTTTCGCGGATCGCGATCCTGTCGGCGCTCTCGAAGCTGACTCCGAAATCACCCTCGCACAGGATATAGGGATTTTCCTTTATCATTCTGACCGTCGCAGAACCGAGCGCCTTGAAAATCCTTATCGCCGCGGCGTTTGAGATACCGAATTCACCGAGGAATATTATAAGCGTGCGGACGCCCTCGTTAGACTTCAGCTGTGCCGAAAACTCCGCCGCCTTTTCCGCGCTGATTCCGCGCAGCATCGATACGCGCTCCGGCTCGTTTTCCATAACCTCAAGGGTGTTTTCGCCGAAAGCGTCCACCAATCTTCTGGCAGTGGACGGTCCTATTCCCTTTACCGCGCCCGAAGCAAGGTAGCGCAATATATCCGCGGCTCCCGTAGGACGCTCGATCTCGCAGGTCTGAGCGGAGAACTGCACGCCGTAGCTCTTATGCTCGGTAAAGCTGCCGAGCATTCTCGCTTTATCGCCGGCGTTTACCTGCGGCATTACGCCCACGGCGGTCATTTCCTCGCCGTCAACCTCGATTTCAAGCACAGTATAGCCGTTGTCCTCGTTTCTGTATACAATTCTTTCGACGCTCCCAACGATCTGGAGCATATTTTTTTCTTCCATAGAATTATCCAAAAAGCTCGCCCTTCAATTCTTCCTTTGTCATCAGCTTCAAAAATCCGTAGTCCCTGCACACGGTCTCGCATATTTTTCGGGTATGCTCGTCGAGGTCGCAGTCAAGACAGACCGCACAGCTTCGCCTGCCTCTGCCCCATCTGAGCTTTTCGGCAGCGCTCCTCAGTACGAATTCGGCGTTGTCGCCGTCGTTTACGGGGGTCACAAACAGAACGGAGTGCTCCTCCCTGTACGAAAAAAGCCGAAGCGACAGCTCCCTGACGATCGACGCGGCTCCGATCACCGCGAGCGTCACCAATATTACAGCCGAAACGACGTTCATAAAAATCACCTCGCTACAGTTTATCGGATTTTTTCATTTTTGTGCGAATATTTGCCGCCTCACGGGGCACGCTAATAATACATTATAAATCGAGGTGAATATGGTGGACAACAAGTACGCGAACCAGTGCATCGCCTGTACGGTTTCGAGCTGCAAGCATCACAATGACAAAAAGGATTACTGCTCGCTCGAGAAAATCACCGTCGGCATTCACGACACACGTCCCGCCGAATACCCCTGCACTAACTGCAGGAGCTTTCAGCTGAAATCCGATTACGATTTCAGCGAGTGTTAAAACACAGGGCGACCGATGGTCGCCCAAAATCTTTTATGAGTTTTTTTCTTTGATCAGGCGCTCGAGGTCGTCGCTCGTGAAGGTGTAGCGCTTGTTGCAGAACTGGCACACAGCCTCGGTTTTTCCGCTCTCGTCGGGAAGGGTTCTGATATCCTCGTCGCTCATGGTCATGAAGTAACGCTCGAGCTTTTCGCGCGAGCAGGAGCATACATAGTTCACGGGATTCTCGTCGAGAACCTCGACCTCAAAGCCCTGCAGAGCCGCCTTGCAGATGTCGAGAATACTCATGCCCTTCGCAAGCATTGTAGTAACCGGCTCGAGGTTTTTGACATTCTCCTCAAGCCTGTCAACAGCCTCGTCGTACGCGCCGGGCAAAAGCTGGATAAGCAAGCCGCCCGCGAGAAGAACCTCGCCGTCATCCTTGTTGAGAAGAACGCCTAGAGCACATACCGTCGGAATCTGCTCAGAGGTCGCGAAGTAGTTCGTGATATCCTCGGCGATTTCGCCGCTGCACAGCTCGACCTGTCCGATGTACGGGTCGCCGGTGCCGTAGTCGCGCATAACGCTTAAAGTGCCGTTTTTGCCGACCGCCTTCGCGACGTTGATTTTGCCGCTGTTATAGTATTCGGTCGGACAGGCTGGATTCTCAACGTAGCCGCGCACGTTTCCGCGGCTGTCACCTACCGCCACGACAGCTCCCATCTCACCGTCGCCGAGCACGCGGAGATTGATGAAGGCATCGGGCTGCTTGAGCATATTGCCCATCATCGAGGTGGCACAGAGAAGTCTGCCCAGCGCCGCCGTCGCGCTGCGGCTGAGGTTATGCAGCTTTTTGGCGGTGAATACTATATCCGACGCGTCGATAGACGAAGCCATAATCGCGCCGTCGCTTGTAATACAGCGTATGATTTTATCCATATTCTATCCTTTCTTTTTCGCGATATACACCGCGCGCTGTTCGTCGTCCGCGGGATCCTCGCGCGTGAAGTCTCCGTAAACGGCAATAAGCTCAAAGTCTGCCCTTTCGAGAGCGTTTTTCAGCTCCTCACGCGTATATGCCCGTTCAAAAAACTGCTCGCTGTAACGCTGATATGAGCCGTCCTCCTGTTCCTCGAAGAAATCGAGAAGGATCTCGGTCAGAGCTCCGTCCTCCGTAACGTTCTGCCATGCGCAGAAAACAGTGTCGTTTTCGATCGTAAAAGCGTTGTTTCCGAGTACCTCGCGGTGCTTGTACGGGGTGTTTACATCAAAAATAAAAAGCCCTCCGCCGTTCATATGCCTTCCGACGCCGGAAAAAGCAGCCTCAACGTCTGACAGCTCGGTCAGATGGTTGACACTGTCAAGGGTGCAGAAGCAGGTGTCGATATTCTCAGCAAGCTCAAGCCTTCTCATATCCTGACAGATATACAGAATACCGTCGCCGCGCATGGCTTCGCAGAGCATATCCTCGCTTCCGTCGACGCCGAACACATTTACTCCGCGCGATTTCAGCTCACGGGTCAGCGAGCCTGTGCCGCAGGCGAGGTCAAGACAAAGACCGGTTTCATGATCGAGCTTCGCACACAGGTCAAGCAGGTATTCCGCACGCTCCGGATAGCGCGCGTCCTCCATGAGCGAATCGTAGAACCGTGCGAAATCGCTGTAGCTTCCCGTCATGATTTGCCGTTTATCTTGTCGAGAACGAGAGAGTAGCCGTATGTATCGTTATCAAAAAGCGAGCGTTTTACGCGGCTGATGGTAGCAGTGGAAGCGCCTGTCTCCTTGACTATTTCGGTGTAAACCTTCTTTTCGGTGAGCATCTTTGCGACGACAAGACGCTGTGACATCGCCTTGAGCTCAGCGCTTGTGCATAAATCCTCAAAAAAGCGGTAGCAGTCCTCCTTGCTTTCGAGGGAAAGTATCGCGTCAAACAAAAAATCCGTCGCGTCATTTTTCAGCTTGGAATTCATAGTTGCCTCCTTGGAGCATTCCGCATAATTTCATACTCTAAAATTTTACCATATAAAAGCGTAAAAGTCAAAGCATTTTCAAAATTATTTATCACACGAAAAAAGAACGGCGGGAAAAATCCTGCCGTTCATAATAATTCAGCTTATGTTAATGACCTTGACCTCGCAGTTTACAGACTTGCCGTTGTGCGTCGTCGCGGTGATTATCGCGCCGCCTGTTGACTTCGCTGTCAGCTCGCCTGTTTCGCTGTTGACCTTGCAGACGACCGGGTCGCTGGACTTGTAGGTCACGGTCGACATTCCGCCCTCAAGTATCGCCTCAAGCTGCGCGGTTTCGCCTGTCTTGAGGGAAACGTTCGTCTTGTTGAGCGAGATAGACTTCGGCGGCGGACCGACTGTGATCTCACATGTCGCCTTGAGTCCGTTGAAGGTCGAAGCGGTGACGGTCGCCGTACCCATTGTAACGGCAAACAGATTGCCCTTCTGGTCGATCCTGATTACGCTCTCGTCGCTCGACGAGAAGGTTATCGCTGAAGCGGAGCCCTCGTTGATGCTCGCCTTGAGAGTCAGTCTTTCGCCTGAACCGATATCGAGCTTGGTCTTGTCAAGCTTGATTGAGCCAGGCGCTTTTTTGACGATGATATTGCAGCTCGCGGGCTTCTCGTTGTAGGTCTTTGCTACGACGGTAGCAGTGCCTGTCTTTTTTGCCGTAACAAGTCCGCCGATCTTCTCTACATCAACGCTGTCGGAGTTGTTCGAGTAGTAGTAAATCTTCTGAGCCGCAGAGCCCTCGGGAAGTGTGCTGTTCAGATCAAACTGCTCTCCCTCGCCGAGAGTTAGCATGTTTTTGTTGAGAGTAATGCTGTCGGGAGCGTCGAATACCTGAACATAGCTCGACGCCGAAACGCCGTTGCCCGAGGTGACAGTGACCTCGCAAGAGCCCTTGCCTACTGCGCGGATCCTGCCGTCGTACTCAACCTTCGCGACGCTCGGGTCGCTTGTCGTCCACATGTAGCAGGTCTTTGCTCCCGCGGGCGACGATGTTATCGAATAAACGTAGCTCTCTCCTATGCCCATTGTGATCCTGTTCCAGTTGAGTGAAATCGACTCAAGCTCAGCCTCGGCGCTGTAGTTTTTGCCTGAGGTCGCCTTGGCGTCCTTCGCCTCATAAACGGCTTTGTATTTGTACTCGCGGATAGTGTTTCCGCTGACGTTTGAAATCTTTGACTTGCTCATCGCGGCGACTCCGCAGTCCTTTGTGCCGCTGATGTAGTTGTTCTTGACTGCCTGCGCAGAGCTTGAATTGTTGAGCTGGATAGCGTCCGCTCCCGAATCGGCAACACGGCAGTCGGAAATTGTGCCTATCCACGAATCGTCTGCGTAAATGCCGCTGTTGAGGCTGCCCTCGATATCGCAGCCGCTGATCGTCTTTACAACGCTGTCGTCGGTCATCGCGATGCCGTGGTACTTTACCTTGTCAAATGAGTTCGCGGAACAGCGGACAAGGTTGTTGCCCATATCAACACAGCTCGCGTCGCTGAGCTGTATTCCGTAGCCGCTGCAGTCAACGGTATTGCCGAATATCCTGATGCCGGTGATATAGTAATCGCCCTTCGGCAGAGCTCCGCTGCCGTCCTCAAAGGCTGAGTACTTCTTGGAAACTACCTTGCCGATTACGGATATACCCGCGTACTGGTAAGGCGCGTAGATGTCCTTTACAGTGCCGCAGTTCTTGATCGTGTTGTCTGATATTAGAATATTGCTGTCGGTCGGCCGGATATAGTCCTCGGAGATGTCGGTCGAGGTATTTCCCTCATTTGCAAGAACACTTGCGGGATACATTCCCTGACCTCCGTCAAACATTGAGTAAATCGCGATTCCTCTGGGTGTACCGTCAATGACATTGCCGGAAATCTCAACATTTTTCCAGTTCATGCCCTGAATCGCGGCGCTCGTCATATCGGTGAAGGTATTATTACGGATCTTGACTCCGTCAAACGGCGCGTTCAGGATCGCGGTGTGGGTGCCTATTCCTCTGGGGCAGTTGACAAAGTCGCAGTTTTCGATGCGGATATTCTTCATCGTCAGCGCTTCGGAACGGCACTGAACGATATGACCGCTCTTCAGAATATCGAGCTGGATAGCCTCGTAGCCTACCTCGTCCTCGTCCATGATCTGATCGCGCAAGGAGCAATCGAGGATATTGAAGCCGTCGACTCCCGCGATTTCCATCATATGACCGTTATGCTCGTTCTGGAAGGTCACGCCCTTCATTGTGAAGTTCTTTGCGTGAGCGACCTTGATCATCGTGTTTGAGGTGCCGCCGCCGTCGAAAATTCCGCCCTCGACGAGAATATTCGAGTGAGCGTCATAGCCGATCGCGCCGGAATCCTCAGTGTCGTAATCGCCGGTACGGAGCATATTCGCGGTCGCTTCAGGATCGCGGTTGAGTGTGACTCCGCCGAGAGATAAAATTGTGTTGCTGTATATATGAAGCGCCCTTGTGAGGTCGTAGCTGCCCGGCTCTACCGTAACGCGGTAGACATTGTTCTCGCTCGCGCCGCATCTCGCGGTATCGAGAGCCGACTGTATTGCGCTGTAGGTGCCGTAGTCGCTGATCTGCGAGGCACGGACAAACAGCTCGGTCTGTTCGGTCAAATCAGCGCTTGACGTCTGCGCGTTCGCGGCTGTGCAAAAGGCGGTCGCCACAGCGAGAGAAATCAGGACAGCCGCGGTTTTTTTGAATAAACCTCTCAAAAGCTCACCTCCAAAATTCTATATTAAAATTCTCCAAAAGAAAGTTCCATTTTATTGTACCCGATTTGATTACAAAAGTCAACCATATTTGTCATTTTTTCACAGAGAATTCACAGAAATTTTTTGATGATTTTTGTAGTTTAAGAACATATTTCAAAACGATTTATGTATAATTGGATAAATACGCTTTTGAATAGTTACATCGATGTAACATTTCGGAGCGTAAAAAACAAAAGGCGTGCAACGGGTACACGCCTTTCTTCACATTCACATAATAATTCAATTGAAAAAACTGTCTTACTGCTCCATTCGCGCCTGTAATTCCCGCACAGTCACCTCGTAGCCCTTGACAGCTAACGGATTCGGCTCAGCGTCTTTGCCGGTGACAAGCTTGTTGATATAGGTCAGGAATTCGGGGTTTTTCATCAAAACGGGACCTGTTAGGTGTGTGCAGAAAAGATTGTTCAGCCGCACGCCCTCTCCTGTACTGTCGGAACAGTTGGAAAGACCGAGCTTGACGGTGAACATGGGCTTGTCAATTCCCTTGATTTCGCTGCATTTGTTGATGAATCCTACAAGCGGACGGCTGAGAAAATCCGCCGTGAATACCGCGTCGGCAGTGTTGCGCGTCTTGTTCTGCTCCGTTACGGTAAAATCAAAGAGGTTCAGCCCGGCATAAGTCCTGCCGTCGCAGTCCTCAATGGTCTTGCCGAGCATTTCAAAGGAGTTGCCGGTCAGAAGCGCGACCTTGCCGCTGTCGACGTACGCCTTGAACGCGTCTCTTCTCGGAATGAAATCGGCGAGAACGGACTTCTGTCCGCGCTCTGTGCCGGAACCGATATAGACAAAATCGAACTCGGAAAAATCTACATCGTCGCCGTAGCTCTTCTTTATTACCTCGCAGGACTCGCCTGTTTTTATTATCATATCGCGAATCGCGAGAACATTGGCGTACTCGCCGTAGAGGTTCATTACGTCGTGGTACAAATGTAAAATCTTCATATCATTCACCCTTTACCCGCGCGAGGAACTTGCCCTTATCCGAGAAGCAGGTGATCGCGTAGATATACTCCTTCCTGTCGCTGTCGAGATAGCTGACAGCCTCGTTGATATCCTCAAAGCAGTGAATTCTCTCCGCGGGAATATCAGTGTACTCGAACCTGAGCGCGAGGTCGTTGACATACTTGCCCGCAAGGACGATCTGTCCGACATTATCGCTGTTGAGCATATCAAAATCGATATCCCACAGCCACGAGACGTCGCTTGTAAAATACTTTCTGCTGACCGCGTCGACGATTATCATTACGTCGCAGCCCTCCTTGTAAGCGGAGGCAACCCGAAGGCTCTGGTCGTAGGAAATGCTGTTCTCGTGCTTTGAGGTGAGCAGGGTTCCGCGGCGGCTGCCGAGCTCAAAGGTGATGACTCTGCCGTTTTTCAGCACGTAGTCGTTCATATCAGCGGCGATTTCCGCTCCGTCGATACCGGCAATGCGGGCTACGGTGTACGCGGAAAGGATATTGTATATATTATAAAGGGATTTAAGCGCGAGGGTGATGCGGTACTTGCCGTCGATCACCATCTCGCCGCCGTCGAGGTCAACCGAGGTGATGGTATAATCAGTGTCGTGACGCTTGTAGCCGCAGGAAGTGCAGGCGTAGTGACCGATATGGTTATAGTGGTAGGTGGAAAAATTCATCGGCTTGCGGCAAACGGGACAGTAAGCTCCGTCGTTGTAGGCACTGACAAGTGTGTCGGTATCTGACGAGAGCTTGTCCGCTCCGAACCAGATAACGTCCTTTTTATCCTTGCCGAAGAGCGATACAAGCGGGTCGTCGGCGTTCAGGATAAGCTGAGTGCCGTCGCAGATGCTGTCGCTGAGCGCGTCGAAAACCCATTCGGGATGTCCGTTGCGGGTCAGCTGGTCGCGGTAAAGATTTGTAATGACATAGTGCGTGGGCTTGATGAACCTGAAGGTGTAGCGCGCAAAACGTTCGTCGCTTTCGATCAACAGAATATCGCTCTTTACCTTTCCGCCGAGGGTGGCGTTGCTGAGAACAAGAGTAGTCACGCCCTCGATCTGATTTGAGCCCTCGCGGTTCCACGCGACCTTTTTACCGTTCTTGCCGAGAATATGCGCGATCATCTCAACGGTAGAGGTCTTGCCGTTCGAGCCTGTGACCGCGATGATGTAATCGGGCAATGACACCCTGCTGAGAATATCGGGACAGAGCTTGAGCGCGATCTGTCCGGGCAAGCTGCTGCCCTTGCCGATGAGCTTTCCGACAAAACGCAGGAGCTTACATACCAAAATCGTAATAAAAACCTTCATACGCGCCTCCAAATCAAAAACTAATACCTATTATACGCCTTTCGCACTGTTTTTTCAAGGGCTTTTGCCATTACCGCAGCCTTTGAATCAAATACTGTCAGTAAACATATTGTCCTTTGCTGCGAGCACGGCGGCTTTCATTTCGTCGTAGTCGTCCCAAAGCGGCTTTGGAGTGTATTTTTTCCACTCGTCAAGCCTGTCCTCAATGAAAAACTCACGCATGCGCGAGGCGGACATATCGATGATCTTCGAAACGTACAGCTCAGCAACCGACACGCCCTCAACGCTGTCAAACCAGCTGACTCTGCGTTCTTCCTTGCCCGAGACGAGCAGATCAGGCGCCTTTCCGAAGCGTTCCCTGACGTTTTTGAGCACGTAGTCGCCCCATTTTGACGTATTGCCGACGCCGATATCGGGCAGAGGATAGATCTCGACCGTATCGCCGAACACCTCGCGGAGAAAACGCTCTCTCTGTTCATAAGTATAGGGATTCTTGGCGGTTCCACTCTCCTGCGACGAACCTACGAAGATCCCGACCTTTTCGCAGACGGCAGCCGCCTTTTCTATCATGTACACATGACCCGTGTGCAGGGTCTGGAAGCGGCCTACGGTCACACCCAGCTCAAACGGCTTATTCATGCAATAACCCCCTCAGATAACGTCGATCTGGCAGCTTCTCATTGTGGCGAGAGCCGCCTTGTGAGCCTGAACGGTAACTCCCGCGCAGCAGGCTGAGTCAACTGCTATGGGCTTCTCCGGAAAATTCGCCTTGAGCAGCAGCGCGTTGCTGACGACGCAGATGTCCGTACACAAGCCGATAGTTTCAATCGAAAAATCCTCTTCACCTGCGGCGGCTTCAATCAGCTTCGGAAGCTTTACCGAGCCGAAGGTTGGCTTTTCAACCGTCATGTACTCTCTGTTTTCTAGCGCTGACGCGACGCTTTTGTCGAGCTTCCAGCCGTCGGTACCCTTTATGCAGTGCGGCACAGGAAGCTTTCTGCCCTCGGCGGTTTCGGAATAGTTATCATAATGAGTATCTAGGGTTACGAAAATTTCTCCGTCAAAGCTCTTTATCTTTTCAACGACCTTCTCAACTATCGCTGCAGCCTCGCTGCTTCCGAGTGCGCCGTCGACAAAGTCCTTCTGCATATCCACAACAACCAAAAAACGCTTCATGAGCTATTCCTTCTCCTCTGTCATTTCAGTAATCTTAGCATGATAATATCACATTGTGATTATCACGTCAACACTAATTTGAGCAATTTGCGGAACTGCCCTTTTCCGTCGAAAAATAAGGCGGAAATGATTGACAAATCGGGGAAATGTACTATAATGGTATTAGTATGGACAAGTGTGCAAACACGCGTCTCACGGAGGTGAAAAGCTCTTGTAATTTTGCCGTCATTTTGAGTAAATCCAACTGTTATTTGTATATTTTCTCTATACGTTTAAGGAGGTTGTTTTTTGATTACTTCGATTTTCAAGGAACACAAGGGATTTGGAAAGCAAATCTTTCTGCTCGCCAAAAACGAGCTGATTAAAACATACAAGGGCGCCGTTATCGGTCCCGGCTGGGCGGTCGTTAAACCCGCCTTCACGGTATTCGTATACTGGTTCGCGTTCTCCGTCGGAATCAAGACCATGAAAACCATGCACGTTAACCTCGGAAGCCACGACCCGTTTTCGATCGACTTCTTTACCTTCATGTTCATCGGCATCATTCCGTGGTTTTTCATTCAGGACAGCATTATTCAGGGCGCAAAAACCCTGAGAACCAACAGGCAGTTTATCACCAAGGTAAAGTTCCCTGTATCGACTATTCTCACCTACACATCGATCTCGAGGCTGTATGTACACCTGATGCTGATGGTGCTGATGTACGCTTACGTGTTCTTCGCTATCGGTCCGAGCTGGTACAATCTGCAGTTCTTCTTCTATTGTCCGCTGATGTTCATGTTCTTCCTGGCGCTGTCGTGGTCGACTGCTCCGATGTCAGCGTTCAGCAAGGACTTTGAGAGCCTTATCGTTTCGATCATGTCGGGTATCTTCTGGCTGTCAGGCATTATGTACGACTCCTACAGCTTCCAGGAGCCGCTGAAATTCATTATGCTCCTCAATCCTATCAACTTCTTCGCGAACGGATACCGCAACTGCTTCCTCTACCACAGACCCTTCTTCTATTACAAAACGGAGCTTGCCGTTTTCCTCGCGGAATTCATCTTCGTTTTCGCGCTCGGCATCTTCAACTACAACCGACTCAGGAAAAAGCTTCCTGACGTACTTTGATTCGGAGGGAAAGCAATGTCTGAGGCGATTATTACTTTCAAAAACGTAAGCAAGACCTACATTCTCTACAAAAACGACCAGGCGCGCTTCAAGGCTCTGTTCTTCAAGCCGCGCAATCCCAAGACAAACAAGGCGCTCAACGACGTTTCCTTCGAAATATACCGCGGTGAGTCCGTCGGCATCGTCGGCGACAACGGCGCAGGTAAATCCACTCTGCTCAAGATGATCACCGGCGTTGCCTTCCCCGACGAGGGCGAGATCATCGTTAACGGCAAGGTCGCGGCTCTGCTCGAGCTGACCGCAGGCTTCTCGATGGAGATGACAGGCAGAGAGAACATCTACCTCAAGGGCTACATTCTCGGTCTTGAGGACGCGTACATAAAGCAAATCGAGGAGAGAATCATCGATTTCGCCGAGCTCGGCGATTACATCGACCAGCCTGTCAGAACGTACTCGAGCGGTATGAAAATGCGTCTCGGCTTCGCGATCAACGTAAATATCGAGCCTGACGTGCTTGTTGTCGACGAGGCTCTCTCCGTCGGCGACGCGAGCTTCAAGAGAAAGTGCAAGGACAAAATCAAGGAGATAATCTCGGCAGGCACTACGGTTCTCTACGTAAGCCACAACGCCGAATCCGTCCGCGAGATCTGTCCGCGCTCGATTTACCTGAGAAAAGGCACCGTTATTTTTGACGGCAATACAGACGAAACCCTCAAGGTCTATCAGGACTACAAGGCAGCTCAGAAAAATAAGAAAAAATAATGAAAAATAAATTAACCGATTTCCAGGCAGACTGGGCGGCAATGCCGCAGGTCGAAAAGGAACAGATCTTAAAATTAAAAAACAAAACTATCGTAGTCAGCGGACATTCTCTTGCCCGCTGTCTTTGCTATGCGCTGATTTATCAGAATGAAACACGGAGCCTCGGCTGCAAAATCGTTCTGGCGGCTCGCGACAAGAGCCTGATTGACGAGATGTTCGCGGAGCTGATACTGCGCGACGACTTTGATTTTGTCGATTATAATTCTATTTCAGAAATAAACAAAGCAGATTTCATCGTCCACACGGGCTTCTGCAATGAGAGGATCTCTGATTTTTCAGAAGATTTCAAGAGGGAAATCAACCTCGCGCAGGATATTTCCGCCCTTGCTCAGAAAACAGGCGCTCCTTTGATTCTGCTCAGCGACA
This sequence comes from Lachnoclostridium sp. MSJ-17, assembly GCF_018918205.1. GTDB lineage: Bacteria > Bacillota > Clostridia > Oscillospirales > Acutalibacteraceae > Ruminococcoides. Next base: position 42,475 of record NZ_JAHLQB010000057.1, read on the forward strand.
GCAGGGTTTACGGCAACCCGAAGCCGCATAGGATTTACGCGGAAAACGAGTACGCGGACCTTGTCAACACAGACGCGGCAAATGTGGAAAACCAGCTTGTCAGGACAATTGAAGCGATGTTTAACTGCGAGAAAAAAGCGCGCGGTTTTGAACTGACAACACTTCGCACGGGTATTATTCTCGGCGCACATTCGGGAATCGAAAGCTTCCTCGATCCGATTTTCAAGGCAGTAGCTGAAGGCAAAGAAACCTCGCTGTTTAACTCAAAGCAAAAATACTCGTTTGTATACCTGACCGATGTGCTACGCTCGATAATTTACGCCATGAACGTGCTTGACAGAAATCAAGTCTACAACACAGCGGGTATAAACTCAACCGTTTCTACGGCGACAATCGCCGCTGTTCTCCATGACGTTTACGGCGATGCGGCCAAAATCGCGCTGACTGACGGCGAAGAGCTCAACCACTCACCCATCGCAACGGGTAAAATCGAAACATACGGCTGTTCAGCCGCGTTAAAGCTCGAAACCGCGCTTGAGCTGTGCGTTATGAGCTATATGAAAACCACCGAGGGTATGCAGCTTCCGAACACTCACGACGGCAGACTCGACGCGATTCAGCAGATTCAGCTCGCCTATCTGCTTGAGGTTGACAGGATTTGCCGCAAGCACAATATCAAGTATTTTCTCGGCGGCGGCACGCTTCTCGGCGCAATCAGGCACAAGGGCTTTATTCCGTGGGACGATGACTCCGACATCATGATGCTGCGCGAAGACTACGACAAGTTCTGCAAAATCGCCGCTGACGAGCTGCCCGCAAACATGAGCTTTCAGTCAAACAAAACCGACAAAAGCTGCTTTTATGAATTTGCCAAGCTGCGCGTTAACGGCACAGCCTTCGCTACGGAATTCGCCAAAGAACACAAGACAATGCACAACGGCATCGCGTTCGATATTTTCTGTCACGACAAGACAGCCAACTCACGCTTCGGTCAGAAGATACACCTTGCTATGACTATCTTCACCCGCGCGCTCGTTTTCAACAAATGGAATCACCGCAAAACTGAAAACGGCAGTAGAATCCAGACCGCTGTAACGAATCTCTGCGTAAAGCTCTTCCCCATCAGGTTCAGTCTTTGGCTGATGAATCATACTATTTCATTCTTTAAAAGAAAAAAGAATGCCAAATATCTTTACGACGGCATGGGCAGGAATGTGTATAACGGCGTATTCCCCATAAACTTGCTCGACAAGGCTGTTTACGTTGATTTTGAGGGATATTCGCTGCCTCTCCCGGAAAAATATGACGAGTATCTGCGCTTCCTGTACGGCGACTACATGCAGCTGGCGCCGCTGAGCACAAGGCTCGGCTGCCACGAAATCCTGCTCTGCGATATAGGCAAGTATGACGGATTGAACAAATAAACGAATTTTTCAAAAAAGCCCGAATTTGTCATTGACAAGCGGGTTTTTTTATGATAAAATAATATTTGTGGTTGGCAAACCGCAAAGTTAATAAGCAGGTATGGCGGAATTGGCAGACGCGCATGGTTCAGGTCCATGTGAAAGCAATTTCATGCAGGTTCAAGTCCTGTTACCTGCACCAAGCGACAATAATCCGAACCTTCTCCCTGTTGGAGACGGGTTCGGATTTGTCTTTTTCTACGCTTATCCGAACTTTAACAGTAAGATTGATAGATTTGTTCGTTAGGTATAAG
>NZ_JAHLQB010000030.1 GCF_018918205.1 Lachnoclostridium sp. MSJ-17
TAGCGGCAAGCAATGCAAGTGTATGGACACTTGCTTTTTTTGCGCCCCCACCGGGGCGGCAAAAATGCTTGTTGGGGTTGCTCCCCAAACCCGCCGTACTTCTGGCCACCGTGACCAGATGTGTGGCCACACTCCGGGAAAAGTAGCAGGACGGCAGGAAACCGTCAAGGCTGAAATGAATGGGCTGACGCCCGGCCTTGACCGTTCCCCGCCGCCCCGCTGGATGGGTGGACAAGGTGGCCAATCCCTAAAAGTGTTTGGCCGCACTCGTTCATTTTGGGGCCTTTCTTCTCCCAAAATTGAAATGGGCGGGAAAGCCCTAAAATGGCTTTCCCGCCTTGATTACCCATTAGCAAAGACGGGCGAGACTGTCAACGGCGGCGCTGAAAGCGCCGTTCATCTTGACCGTTGACTGGCTCGCCTGGCTTTGCTACTGCCCGTAAGAGATGGAAAAACAAGATGGAAAACAAGGTTAAAAATGGTTGACAAGTCTATCGGATGTGTGTTATACTGTGCGACAGTTTGAGATTGGAAGGAGGCTTACGTGTGTTAATTTGTGTACGCTAATAAGCAATAAAAAGTAGAAGTACCTTTCCACATGATGGTGGGCTTTTTTTGCGTGCGTATGCAAAGGAACACGTAGGTTTGACACGAGCAGTCTTTGAACTGTATCGTGGTGTTTTTTCGTGCTTTGTTGTTATGCAGGCGTCTGCCCTCTCTGTGGGACAACGCCTGCTTTTTATTGCAGAAACAAAGGAACAATGCAATAAAAAAGGAGGTTCGCATTATGACCCAAAACAACAATTCATGGAGAAAAACTTATTTTACACTTCTTGCCGGACAAGCAATATCCTTTATTAGCAGCGGTATTTTGCAAATGGCCATTATCTTTTATTTGGTTGCGAAAACTAATTCTGCAATCATATTGACGGCGGCAACACTGATTGGATTTTTGCCGCAAGCCTGTTTAGGCCCGTTTGCAGGTGCTTTTGTTGACCGGCACAGCCGTAAAAGCGTAATGATTGGTGCGGATTTGATAATTGCCGCCGCTGGCGGTATTCTGGCGCTGGTGGCGTTTTACATGGAATTGCCCGTATGGTCTATTATGGTTGTCCTGTTAATCCGAAGTGCGGGAACTGCTTTTCATTCTCCAGCATTCAGCGCAGCAACACCTATGATTGTGCCAAAAGAGGAACTTACAAAATGCGCTGGTTACACGCAGACCATGCAAGCAGTAAGTGCGATTATCAGTCCAGCTGCCGCAGCGTTTTTATATGCTGTTTGGCCTCTTAATGCAATTATATTGTTAGATATTGTGGGTGCAATCCTTGCCTGTGTGACTGTTGCGATTTCGTCCATACCAACGCCTGAACTATGTCCAGAAACGAAAAGACAACAGTTTTTACAGGATATGAAAGAGGGGTATGTGGTATTAAAGCAAAACAGGGGCCTCTTTGCTCTGCTCTGGATTGGTGTAATTTATATGTTCTTTTATATGCCAATCAGTACGCTTTTTCCTCTCATCTGTATGTCATACTTCAAAGGAACACCGGCCCATGCCTCTGCCGCTGAAATTGCTTTTGCGGTTGGTATGCTGCTTGGCGGAGTCATTCTGAGCATTTGGGGCGGTTTTAAGAAACGGCGGTACACCATCGGTCTTTCCGTTCTCCTGATGGGCGTTAGCAATATGCTCTCCGGGCTTTTGCCGCCAGACGCATTTCTTGTCTTTGTTGTGTGCTGTACTGTTATGGGAATTTCCGCTCCATTTTACGGTGTGCAAAATGCGATTTTTCAAGAAACGGTCAAACCAGAATATCTGGGGAGAGTTTTTTCTCTACTGACAAGCGCCGCTTCCCTCGCCATGCCGTTTGGCCTTGTCATTTCCGGGCCTCTGGCGGAGCGGCTGGGAGTTGAGAAATGGTTTGTCATTTGCGGAATTGGCATTATCATCGTTGCGCTTGCCGTATTTTTACTACCCGGTTTGAGAGAGATTGACAATACGCAATAATCAACTGCACCTTTTTCTATTACTAAACAAAATGCCTGGATGGTGGTTCTGAAAGGCTATGTCACAACAAACAGTTGATAAATAGCCATTTTTATAGGGGAGTATCAGAACTCCCCTACAAACTGTTATTTGCAGTTATCTATACTCATTTGGAATTTCGATATGAAGTGTCTCACACAATAACTTCACATCATGTGCATCATTTTCATCAAACTCGTATCCCAGATGGAACATTACTTGACTATATGGTTCAATACAGGAAACCTCTATTTCCTCAATTCTTCCTTTACCCGAAAAAGTTTCTACCGGAAAACAATCCCCATCATAAAGAATTTCACCTTCGTCCGTATATTCAAAACAATGCAAATCAATAATTCTGTTTTTCAAATCTTCCCATACAGTATGGTTCAATGTTGTATATTCCATCTTAATCTCATAAAAGCCATTAGCTTTCATTATTTCTATAAAGTTCTGATAATCGTTCTTTTCTACAAAAATGTCAATATCATTATGGGCTCTTGACTGATATCCAAGAAGAGCATCTACACCCCAGCCACCATCAAGAAAGACTTTAATCTCCGCATCTATTGCAAATTGAAGAATCTGTTTTACATCTGTTATATTGACCATCTTATCATCTCCACAAATTCTAATTAGGCGACCAGAGGAACTGCTGGTCTGTTTGATAAATCTCTGCATTTAGCAGTTTTCAATGTTGCCAAAACGAAAGTTAAGAAGATGTTCCTTTTCTCCATGTCGCTTTCTTTGGCGTAATTTACAAGGTTATTCCACACAAGATAGTTGTTCAGATACTTGGTAGAAACACCGTTAAAGCCACGCATAAACCTCTTTAGCTGGCTATGGTAGCTATTGATATGTTGGATATTATAAATGCCTTTCTTGGCTTTGCCAGTCTTTAACTGCACAAGGTCAATGCCATTGGCATTTGTAAATCTCACATAGGAGTTCATCTTGTCCGTAACAAGAGTGGAATTGGTCTTAATCCTACCATCATAAATATGATGTAAATCTCTTGTAGAAACTCTACCAGTATTCGTAATCTTGGAGATAGACAAGCCATTCCTATTAACCGCACAAGGAACACATACCTTTTCTTGGGACAAGCCTCTGATATGTGTAGAATGACCACGCTTATGAGCCTTGCGTGGCATAGCAAATGTCTTACTCTTGCTATGATTGCCCTTGTACGAGATGGCGAAAAAAGTTTCGTCAGCCTCAATAATGCCGTCAAGGGTAACATCGTCTGCCATATTCTGAAGTGCATCCAAAATCTTGTGTCTCCAAAGGAATGCGGTGTTTCTGTGAATCCCACAAGCAACAGCAGTCTTACGAATGGATAAGCCATTCATCATACAATCAATGTACTGCTCCCACACGGACAAGTCTTTTCTTGTACCAGACACAATGGAGTTCGTAGCAATCACGAAGGACTTGCCACAATCCTTACATACATATCGCTGTGTGCCATCTTTACGATGACCATTGCGAACCACATGGATACAGCCACAAAGAGGGCATACACGACCATTTGCAAAGCGTTCCTTTGCTACGAAATCTTCAATATTCAAAGACTTTACAAAGGCAGGACTTAAAAGCATTGTTTTAAGGCTTTCCTGCTCTGCGACAGTCAACTTACCGATAATATCTAATGCGTCTTTGATAGTAGGCATATCCAATTACCTCCTTCGGTGGTACTGTTTCTTACTATTATTATACGCTATTTCTCGTCAAAAATCAACCATTTGTTGTGACAGAGCCTTCTGAAAAACCAGAACCGCCGTTCAGGCATTTTTTATCTTCGTCCTCTCTGCGGTTTTGGATTCTTCAGCAAGTCGGATTTTTCCGCAATCTTTTTCAGCCACTTCCGTTCTTCTACTGACAGCTTCCTAAAATTCAGCTTGAGCCGTTTGCAGATAAACGCCAAGTACGCTTGTTCCGTGTCGCTGTCCTGGCTGACGATTTCACCAGCAGTTTCCAGCATTTCTTTTAGCGGGTTATCCTCTGGGACGCTGAAAAAATCGTCCTTGTGTGTTTCCCGCAGAGCAAGGGCAATCCCGTTTATGTCCCGTTGTATCACATAGCGGCAAAACTCGTCCTCATCAATATGGGCGGTGATAAGCTGTCTTAACTGCGTATCACTCATGCCAGGATTATGCTTTTTTATAACAGTTGCGCTCATCGTGTCCACTATGGCGTTTGCACCCTGCGCCTGTTTCAGTGCCGTTCCGTTCACATAGATTTCAAGGTCAGCCATCAGCCGGGGGAAATCCGGGTGCGCCGCCAGCTCACACAGCAGGGTATTGTCTATCCTCCCGCTTTTCAGCAGGTCAATCATTTCATCACTCAAACGCAGGTCTGCAAGATCGGCGTTTGGGTGATTTTTCATTTCAGACAGCCCCAGCAGATAATCAGCGGTCACACCGTAAAACTTCGCCAGCCGGATAAGGGCATAGTGGCTGATGTCCTTGAAGTCTTCCGTTTCGTAACTGCCCAGCGCAGACTTGGAAAGCCCGGTCTGCTCCGCAAGCTGCCCCAGCGTCAAGCCACGCTCCACACGTAGGTCTTTTAATCGCTCTTGTATGGATAAAGACATATTCACCCTCCTTGCTAGCTCAACGAAAGAGAAGCCGTTATGCTATGTACTATGCTCATAGCATAACGGCATAGGCATTTACAGTTTTATTTTACCATTTGCTACATCTTCACGAAATTTATCAACAAGCTTCGCTGTCAGCTTGGATTTACCGTAGTGTTCAAGTACAAAAGTACGATAACTTTTTCCATCTACAAGCACATCACTTTTTCTGGTCAACAACCAATTTCCGTTACCTCCTCCCTGTTCTCTAATATTCCAGTCTTTCCCATATCTTTTATAGATTTCATCTTTTTTACCTTGAACAGACATTGATTCGCTTGGAATATAAACAATTTGCATAATAGCTCCTCCTTTATTTTGTGCAAGAAGACCAGAAACCTGAATTTGTCTTTTATCTTTTTTTGATTATATCACAAATCCGAGAGCGTGGAAATAGGGAGTTTTTCAGGCTGATTTCCTACCTCTTGGATATACGGCACAGGCGGTCAAAAAGGTGTAGACTTGGGATAGTTCATCGATGGACAAGCACCTTGGAAACAGAACACGCCAAAGAAAACGGAGGGACGCATGAGCAAAAGACCCTATCAACACCTGCCGCCGCTGGAACACAGGCCGGACGGCTCCCCCTACCGCATAACCCCGCCCCAGAAGAGACGAGCCAGCGGCCTGATACGCCGGGAGTGCTGCAACTGCGAGGACGGAAACTGCCTTGCGCTGGACGATGGCGACACCTGCGCCTGTCCGCAGATGATTTCGTTCTCCGTCTGCTGCAAGTGGTTCCGCTGGGCGGTCTTGCCGCTGGACAGGACGCTGGAAGCGGAGATTTACCGGGACAGGGACTTGAAACGCTGTGCGGAGTGCGGCGGTGTGTTCGTCCCGAAGTCCAACCGGGGCAAATACTGCCCGGACTGCGCCGCCAGAGTTCACAGGCGGCAGAAAACAGAAAGTGAACGGAAAAGGAGGTCTGCTGTGGACAGTTAAAAGCGGGAAAAGCCTTGATTTGCAAGGCTCCGCAAGCCCTCAACCGGGGCGGCTGGTATCATTTATCATTCGCCCCGGAAAACGGGCCTCTAACCGTCCACAAAACACGCTATGACAAACACGATTTATATTCACCAGCCGGAAAAGGCGTTCAGTTTCACCCGGCTCCCCAATTTCCTTTTTGAAGCACCCACATTCCAGCCCTTGAGCAACGAAGCGAAGGTGCTGTATGCCTTTGTCCTGCGCCGGGCGGAGTTGTCCCGGAAGAACGGCTGGGCGGACGAGTACGGGCGGGTCTACCTGTACTACCCCATCTGCGAGGTGGTCGCTTTGCTCCGCTGCGGGCGGCAGAAAGCGGTCAACACCCTGCGGGAGTTGCAGTATGCGGGGCTGGTGGAAATCCAGAAACAGGGCTGTGGAAAACCCAACCGCATTTACCCGAAATCCTATGAAGCGGTTCCAAACACCGACTTCAAGAAATCCGGTTATGGTACGCCGGAGGGCTGAAAACCGTACTTGGCGAGTACGAAAATCAATCCTCTTGAAGTACGGAAATCTGACGGTATATAGAAATACAGAGATTAAAACCATCTATTTACATTCATTCCATTCCAATCCTATCAGAGATATTTTCGGCGGGAAAACCCGCCGGAAAGGAATGGAATGGGGAAAGGAGTTCAATGGCACAACACGCAATTTTGCGATTTGAGAAGCACAAGGGCCACCCGGCGGGGCCGCTGGAAGCCCACCATGAACGGAAAAAGGAGCAGTACGCCAGCAACCCGGACATTGACACCAGCCGGAGCAAGTACAATTTCCACATCGTCAAGCCGGATGGCCGCTACTACCATTTCATTCAGAGCCGCATCGAGCAGGCCAGATGCCGCACCCGCAAGGACAGCACTCGGTTTGTGGACACGCTGATTACCGCCAGCCCGGAGTTTTTCAAGGGCAAGTCCCCAAAGGAGATAGCGGCCTACTTCCAGAGGGCGGCGGACTTCCTCATTGACCGGGTGGGCCGGGAGAACATCGTTTCGGCTATGGTACACATGGATGAAAAAACGCCCCATCTGCACTTGGTCTTTGTGCCGCTGACAAAGGACAACCGCCTGTGCGCCAAAGAAATTATCGGCAACCGGGCCAATCTGACGAAGTGGCAGGACGATTTTCACGCCTGTATGGTGGAGCAGTACCCCGACCTGGAGCGTGGGGAAAGCGCCAGCAAGACGGGCCGGAAGCATATCCCCACCCGGCTGTTCAAACAGGCGGTCAACCTCTCCAAACAGGCGAGGGCCATTGAAGCGGTTCTCTCCGGCATTACCCCGCTGAACGCCGGAAAGAAGAAAGAGGAAGCCCTCTCCATGCTGAAAAAGTGGTTTCCGCAGATGGAGAACTTCTCCGGGCAACTGAAAAAATACAAGGTCACAATCAATGACTTGTTAGCGGAAAATGAAAAGCTGGAAGTCAGGGCAAAGGCCAGCGAAAAAGGCAAGATGAATGACACGATGGAACGGGCGAAGTTAAAAAGCGAACTGGACGATATGCGGCGGCTGGTTGACCGTATCCCGCCGGAGATTTTAGCGGAACTGAAACGGCAACAGCGGCAGCATGGAAAGGAAAGGTGATCTTATAAGTAATATCAGATACAAAAAGGAAATCGAAATCGTGACTTTTCAGGGAAAGGAAATCACACTGGAAAATCTCTCCCCGGTGTTCACGCCGGAACAGGAAGCAGCCAAACGCCGGGAACTGGAACAGCAGCTTTATGAGGTGTTCCGCAAGTACGCCGACAAGCGGGAGAGTGAGGAAGCCGGGACATAAGGTTTTCCAAACCCATCATTGATTTGCGGGGCTGCTGGCGGTATAATAGAACTGTCAGCAGCTCCGTTTCTTTTTTAAGAAAAGGAGCGACAATATGAACAATCGGATAGACGCAATCTATGCAAGACAATCGGTAGACAAAAAGGACAGCATTTCCATTGAAAGCCAGATTGAATTTTGCAAATACGAGTTGAAAGGCGGTAACTGCAAGGAATACACAGACAAAGGGTACAGCGGCAAGAACACAGACCGTCCGAAGTTTCAAGAACTGGTGCGGGACATCAAGCGGGGCTTGATTGCAAAGGTCGTGGTTTACAAGCTCGACCGTATCAGCCGTTCCATTCTGGACTTTGCCAACATGATGGAGCTGTTCCAGCAGTACAATGTGGAGTTTGTGTCCTCTACGGAAAAGTTTGATACCTCCACGCCGATGGGACGGGCCATGCTGAATATCTGTATCGTGTTCGCCCAGCTTGAACGGGAAACGATACAGAAGCGGGTAACGGACGCTTACTACTCCCGCAGTCAGCGGGGCTTTAAGATGGGCGGGAAAGCCCCTTACGGCTTCCATACGGAGCCTATCAAGATGGACGGTATCAACACAAAGAAGCTGGTGGTAAACCCGGAGGAAGCGGCCAATATCCGGCTGATGTTTGAGATGTACGCCCAGCCCACAACTTCCTACGGGGACATTACCCGGTACTTTGCCGAACAGGGGATTTTGTTCCATGGCAAAGAGCTGATACGCCCCACGCTGGCGCAGATGTTACGCAATCCTGTCTATGTGCAGGCAGACCTTGATGTGTACGAATTTTTCAAAAGTCAAGGTACAGTCATTGTCAATGACGTTGCCGATTTTACGGGCATGAACGGCTGCTATCTGTATCAAGGGCGAGATGTAAAGGCCAGCAAGAAAAACGACTTAAAAGACCAAATGCTGGTACTGGCTCCCCATGAGGGTATCGTCCCCTCCGACACCTGGCTGACCTGCCGCAAGAAGCTGATGAACAACATGAAAATCCAGTCTGCCCGGAAAGCCACCCACACATGGCTGGCAGGAAAAATCAAGTGCGGGAATTGCGGGTATGCTCTTATGAGTATCTACAATCCCTCCGGCAAACAGTATCTCCGCTGCACGAAACGGCTGGACAATAAAAGCTGTCCTGGCTGTGGGAAAATCATCACTTCGGAACTGGAAGCGGTTGTTTATCAGCAGATGGTAAAGAAGCTGGCAAGCTACAAGACGCTGACAGGAAAAAAGAAAGCGGCAAAGGCAAACCCGAAAATCACCGCCCTGCAAGTGGAACTTGCCCATGTAGACAGCGAGATTGAAAAGCTGGTGGACAGTCTGACGGGGGCAAACAATGTCCTGTTCTCCTATGTGAATGTGAAGATAGCGGAACTGGACGGGCGCAAGCAGGAACTTCTGGCAAGGATAGCGGAGTTGACTGTGGAGGCCATCAGCCCGGAACAGGTCAGCCAGATTTCCGGCTACCTCGATACCTGGGAGAATGTATCTTTTGATGACAAGCGGCGTGTGGTGGATTTGATGATCACCACCATAGCCGCCACAAGCGACAGCTTGAACATCACATGGAAAATCTGACTGGCGGCACCCCTCCCGTCAGATACCTACCCTGTGTAGTCCCTTGTAAACTGTACTTTTGTATTGTATATACTTTTTGGTTCTTCGTTTTGGTTCCCCCGGAGGATAACATTCGGTTCGGTTTCCATTAAGTGAAGTTTTGTTAAGATTATTGCTTAATACCGATAAAATATCCTTTTCTCTGTCTTCATATTTATTAGAGCGGCATATCAGCTTGCGAGTTTTCAAATACTCTGTTTGTTTGCAATCTGACTTTGAAATACCCATTTCACCGACATGAGCAATTTTATACTCGTATTTGTAATAGCAGTCCGTTTGATACTGTTGTGGAAAGTCAAAGATATTTCCCTCGTCAGTATTGGCTTCCTGCCCCAAAATCATTATCTTTTTATCGGCTTTTACATATGAATCAAAACAAGTGAGTAATTGGATACCATTGTAGTTTTCAGCGTTAAAGCCTTCTGAATCAAAGCGTTTTGACGTTATATGAGTATAAAAAGCTGTATACATTGCTTTTAACTCGGTATTTTTTTCTGCTGATTTTGTGTTTTTTTCAAATATACCCGTATTTGAGTAATCTTTACAAGGCACACGGACATCTCCTTTTATGGATATTTCTTGATAGTTACCGGTTTATTATTTTTTGATAGTTGCTCAATATTACGCTTGGTTCCTTTGCTCTTTCCATCCCAAAGCATTAGCCCGCAATCCGCGTCAATTGCCATTGCAATGTCTTTTTGAATGAAAAAGTCGAAGCCATTTATTTCAGGAGAAACAGGTATATGTTGAACTTCCCAACCGCCGATATTATTTCGGACAGTATTTCCGCTGACATAGACGGTAACTTTTTTATAGCCCGTATCAGCGAAGTATTCCTGTACCGCTGCATCGGCACCGCGGCAATCACCTATTAACACGGTATCTCCGTGTTGGATTATTTTGTTTAGCTCTTGAATAGTATCATCACTAAGATAATGTATAGATTTTGAGCCTGCGATAAATGTTTTCATCAGATTAATCTATCTAAATAAACCGTAGTATCCGTAATCTGAATTTTACTTCCCATTTCGTACTTAGCGTATTTCCAAAGATATTTGTCGATTTCCTTGTAGGATATATTCTCTAACTTAAAATGCTTTACAAATGCGTTATATACCTTGCAGTAATTATGATAGTTGTTGAGATCGTTTTGCGTAAAGCCCTGATGAAAAAAGCGAAAACGTTTTTCTTCAATTTTATTCATGTAGTAAAGCATACCCTTTGAATAACTGTCGACAATCGGAAATTCAGCGGGATTATGAAAGCTGCAATACTTGGAAGCGAAGGAGTAGAGCTTGCGCTGATAAAAACTTCCGCAATACGCAATTCGATTTACAATGTCATAATCAACCTTCTCGCCATAAATTGAGCTGTCGATCTTGAGCGCTACAATATCACGGGAGACATTCAACAAGTCCATATCTAAGATTTGTGTGCTGTAAAAAGCATTTAACAACGTAACTTTTGCTAATACTTCGTCGAGCTCTGTGTTGTTTGGAAACTTATCAAACAGCTTGATAATTGCACTATCCTTAAAGAAATCCGAACGATTGTTGTCATTATCAAACTTATCAACATACTCTTTTACCAATTCCGGTGTTGGATAATCAAATTGAAAAGTCTTTGCCATTATTCATCTCTCCTTATTGTTTATCTATATTTTTTCAATCCAATCCGCATATTATCAATCATCTGCTCTCTAAGTCTTTGCGGAGCAATGATTTCAACAAACGGAGTGAATGCCTTTGCGAATTGCTCAACTGCCATTTCATTTACCGTGACTGTTACTGTGATTTGCTCGTCCGTTTCGTCCGTGAGTCGTATATTTTTCCCGAACATATCAATCGTGTCGCTGAGGATGATCTTATCAATGCGGAATACCGCATGAACGTCTTCACTTGCGAACATATACGGGTGCTTGGTCATATATTCCTTGATGTTAAGTCTGCGCCCGTTTGCTTCAGGCAAGGATTCAAACGGCTTTGCCGCTTCGTCAAGGATTTCAATATCACAGATTCGGTCTATTCGGTAGTTGGTGACGTCATCATACTTATCGTAATTGCAAATCAGATAATACTTTCCCTCACGCGCCGCCATATGATAAGGATTGATGACATAATCACGCACCGTTCCGTCCGCTCTCCTGCGCTTGTGTGGCTTTTTATCGGAGCGGTATTCGGTGTAATGAAAGCGAACCTTTCTGCCTTTTGAAATTGCTTCGTCCAACAGCTCGATGTTATAAAACAACTGCCGGTTATCTGTCTTTTCAACAGGCGGCTTTATAATATAGCGAACGCGGGAATCAAAATAGATGTTTGACAAGCCTTTCAGCTTCTTCACCAGCCTTTGGCTCTGTTCGCTCGGAATATGCGTTGAGAACATCACGCTGTCAACCAACAGCCGCAGTTCACTGTCCGTAAACTCATGATTCAAGTAAAAATCGGTAAGGATATGGCTTTCCTCCAACTCACCGCTTCTACCTTTAATCATTCTCAGCGAATCGCTGTATTCAATATCATAGCCGAACTCAATTAAATCCATCAGGTTCCGCTTGACAGCTTTACGCTCGGTTTTCATCTGATACTCACGCTCTAAAATTTCGAGGATATCATTCTGACTGAGTCTGTGGTTTTCGTCAGTGTATTTGCGGAGAATATCCAGAATATTCATAATCAACAGCTTTTTCGGCGGCTTGGCATACATCTCACTCACCTCTGATTAAATGATTTCGTCACCAAATGCTTTTAGTGTTTTAAAGTAGCACCACATATTTGGATCATAGGAATAATTATCAAATACTTCTGCGTCATCCCCGGTATAATGCCTGAGTATCGCGGCAGCTACACCTGATGAACGGGAAATACCCGCGTCACAATGAATTATCAACAGCCTATCCTTGTACTTCTCGGAGAATTCAACGATTTTTTCTGCGTCTCTATCGCACATGAGGTCTTTTTCGGAAGCAATAATATCATTTACATCTATGCTGTCTGGCTCATCGGCATCTACAAAAGACAGCTCTAATATATCAATGACTTGATTTCCTTTGCTCTTAAATACGTAATAATCGTATAAATTGTAAGGCGTGGAAATTGAAATGATAGCGGAAGGTTTGTCATGGTAGTTTTTACAGTATTGATATGCTTCCAAACGCGACATTACAATAACTTTGATTCTTTCATTCATACTGTTTCCCATATCTGCATACGCAACTCATTGATTTATGATATTATAATAGCATATTGATTTTCTTTCTGCAATCATTATACATATCTTTATGGTACTTTTTCGGTGCATCTTTCTTCTTCTGATATAGAGACCCTCATGAGATAGTAATAAACAGAAACAATATTTTCAGAGCAGATGTTTTTCAAAGGCTATGGAGTTTGATTCTGAACTATGTTATCATATAAACAAAACCATTTCTTTTCCTTTATATCGTTTATCAAAGAAAAATGTGATGATATCATGCGTAAATATTTCCAAAAGTATAAAAGAAACTCAGCAAGGGTTTTCTTTTATACTTTATTGTAAAGACTATGAGGTGAATTATGATTTACGGATATGCCAGATGTTCGACTAACGAGGAATTGCAGGCCATCAACAGACAGATCAGAGAATTGAAACAGCTCGGCGCATTGGAGGAGAGTATTTTCCGCGAATACGAAAGTGGTATGAAGAATGACCGCGTGGAACTTCAACGGCTGTTATCCGCTGTCGAAGCAGGCGACACGATTGTCGCTACCGAGGTCAGCCGGATTACGCGCAGCACAAAACAGCTCTGTGAAATCATTGAATTGGCAAAAGACAGACATATCAAATTGGTGCTGGGTTCGTTTGTCGTCGATTGTACAAAGGAGCTTGACCCTATGACAGAAGGTATGCTGAAAATGATGGGCGTATTCAGCGAGTTGGAACGCAACATCATCAGCCAGCGCGTCAAAAGTGGTCTGCAGAATGCCAAAGCCAAAGGCGTAGCTATTGGCAGACCCGTGACCTCTGAGGACAGAATCCCAAGCATATTTTTCAAATACTATCCAAAGTCAAACGCGGTGAAATCAACAAGTCTGAATTTGCTAGGCTCTGTTCGGTGTCCTATCCCACGATATTCAAATATATCGCTATTGTCGAAGGGTCGCGTTGTGATAAAACATTTTGGTAAGAAGCCGTGCAATATCTTTTGTAGCGCGACTCTAAACATCTTAATATTACTTTAGATTTTTTGCTTTATAATTTTCATTGGGAGAAGAATTTGTTGTGTGTTTCTCAACAGCAATAACAATAGCTTCTTCTTCCATGCTATCATGTGAAACAAGTACCCTGTCTCCAATTTTGGGTGATTGATCATTTGATATTGCATAAAGATTGGTGCCATTTGAAAGCAATGAAACTCTGCAAAGAACGAAAGGAGTGTTTGAAACAGACGGAACGTCAACTATGGTGTTTTTTTCGTTTGTATCTTCGTAATATTCATCAGCACCACAAGTTTTTTTTGCTTCCTCTAATGCCCTGTTGTAATCATCTCGTGTTTCATAATCACACGGATCAACACCATACTCGCTGCCATCCTCGCAATTCAATCTCCAAGCATATCTATTGTTGATTGTCGAAGAATATTTGATTTGATTAAAAATCGGATCTTCGGGAACAACATTTATCATCTTTCGATGTGGGTAAGGGGTGTCAGCTTCAACATCAAAAGAGCCAATAGCTCCGAGAAAGCCACCTGTTCTGACTATATCCTCCGTTGATCGGAAACCGCCTGTACCTATCTTAAAAGCAGATACTTTGTATGGATTGATTTTACCTTTCTTGGAGTAATGGTACTTCCTCTCCATCTTATTAGCGATGGCATTCATCGCTATTCCTCCGGCTATATCAATAAGAGTGTTGAACGGCTCAGGACACTTTGAGCTTCTTTTATACTTCTTATGCTTAGCCATATTCAACACTCCTTTCGATTTATTCTACACCTAACGCCTTAAATACAGCATCTTCGGGTGTTTGATAGAAAATAAGATTAAAACAACCGATCAACTCTGCGGGAACTGTACTCAAATCCGCAGCCGAAGTTATCGGAAGCAAGACCTTCTTTGCTCCGCTATCAAGGCAAACCTGAAGCGTGCTTGCAAGGCTTTCGCCTTTTATAAGCGTTCCTGCAATACTTATATCTCCAAGAACTGCCAAACTGCTTACGGCAGGTTTTCCGAGAGCAACAGAACAAAGAGCAATCAAGGTCGGCAGCGTCAGCTTATCTGTCATTCCGATACCTTGTAAATCCTGATAGTTGACAATATAATTCTTGGTTGTTGTGCTTATGTTGGCACTAATTCTGTTAGAATTCGCCTTAAGATAGTTAAACGCTGTATTAACAGCTTCTTTGCTGTCTGAATTACTGCCGATACCCGTTCTTTCAAGTTTTCCGTTGCCCGGCATCATTTGTGACTCAAGACGGAAAACGCCTATCATTCCTGATTTTGAAGGGGCAACTGTATAAATCTGTCCGGGGTTGCCCATTCCTTCGGGAATCAGCTTACCGCCGCCTTGTTCTGGAACGGAGACATAATGCTCCTCAAAGGTATCGTTATCAATGTATGAGAAGTTTACATCGTAAAACTCCATACCGCCGAGCTTTTTGAGCTGTTCTTTTACTCTGCGGCGCATTTCAAGTGCAAAAATCAGGATTTCCTCAACCTGTTCTTTTGTAAAATCTCCATCAGGATAGATCAGCTTAATCATACCGCCGACAATCTTTCTGACCGCTACGGTATCTCTTTGATTGAGGTTTGTACCCAAGCGGAAATACTTATCTAAGGCATCGCCGTACTGTTCCTTACGCAGCTCACGAATAAACTCAGCAAGATAGTCCGTGATGAATCCATAGTCATTAGTAAAGTGTTCAGGTCTGAATTTTGGTATTTCCCAGCCGGGGACATAACAGTGCATACGGTCAAGGAAAGCTGTATCTAATCCCATTTCGGGAGGAAACGGAGCAAACAGGCTTGACGTTTTCAAAAGGACTTCAACGCTCTGATTGATATTTCCGACAAACGCCATTGAAGCAGAAGCGGAAATCTCGTCTTTTCCTCTGGCGAAGGAACCGGAGTTCATATAATCTTTCATTATCTGAACGCCGTCTTTATCTTTAAAGCGAATACCTGCTACCTCGTCAAATGCGACACAATCCCACACGCCGACAAGTCCGACCTGCTTGCGACCCATATTATAGAACAGATTGGCTACAGTTGTTTGTCCGCCCGAAACAAGAATACTGTTCGGTGATACTTCTTTGTAGATGTGTGACTTTCCCGTGCTTCTCGGGCCAAGCTCACATAAATTAAAATTGTTTTCAACAAGCGGAATCATACGGGCGAGTAACAGCCATTTCTCACGTTCCTTCAATCGGTCGGGTTCCATTCCGGTTGAACGGAGCATGATCGAAATCCATTCGTCCTTTGTAAATGCCTTACGACCTTCCTTAAGCTCCTTAATGTCGATATGCGGCATTTGAACCGGAGTGAGTTTGCGGATTTTTACCGGAGGAACATCTCTTTCCCCCTCGTTGTATTCATATTCAAGTCCGACAATGCACCAAATACCGCCACACAACAAACGGTCAAACTCAGAGGGGTAATCTTCAGGAATCGGGATGTTTTTTAATCCGAGGTTCATAAACTCCGCTTCGTATTTATCGTTCTTGATGTTCAGATGCACAGTCAGTTTGTCGATAACCGTGTAGCTGCCGCGCTGACGAAGAAGCGACATAATCTTTTGTGCTTCGTCGGGACGCACATAGTTATCCGTCAGAATTCTTTTAACGGTATTCAAACCTTCATCTATGACAAACTCATCGTCAGAGCTGCAATACTGACCAAGCAAAAACTCAAGAACATAGACAGGCACATTTGCGCCTTCCTTGATTTTCTTTGTCAGGTCTTTACGGACGATTCTACCGTCAAAGGTTTGTTTTAGCTTTCTGTTGATGGCTTCGTTCGCGTCATCCGCATTTATTCTATCTATATTGTCGCTCATAACTGCACCTCTTAAAATCCGAAGTCATCGGCAAAGGCTATGTCAATCATAACCTCTTGGCGCAATACTTCTAAATCCTTCTTATCATCTACGATCAACAGGTAATACTTATCGCTGCGGTTGTACGGTCTGTTTCTGAGATTAAATCTCAGCTTGAATATTCTGTTGGCAGCTTCCGTACTCTTGTTGTCAGCCGTATGGATAATCTCATTTGAAATCTTTTCGCCATTTTCGTTGACAAAGCAAATTCGGTAGGTCGTTTCCTTGACCACACTTCCAACAGGCTCATTCTGAATAAAGTCAAGCGAGAAAATAAGATTGGTAATCTTATTACTCAGGCTCACGAGCGAAATGACAGCGCTGGTCGTTTCTTTATGCCCTTTCTCTGTTCTGACATCAATGAGAGGGATCAGCATTTCCTGTGGAGAGCTACCGCCGTGTACGAAGTTTATACCGCCGCCCTGTGCTTTGAAAATATCGCTTGCCATCGGGAAGCTGACTATCTTATCGTCGTCGTTCTGTAATATGTCGGCAAGCGGCAGGCTCTCAACACCATCGGCTTCAACCGCTTTCTTTGCAACAACATAACGCTTCGCCTTATATACTTTTGAGCCTGTTATGTTTCCGATTTTATCGCTTTCGGTAAGGTTATCACGTTTGTAAATGAAGCCGTGATCCGCCGTAACGATAAAGTGTACTGTGTTGGCGCAGGTTGTTAATCTTCTTATTAAAGCGGAGATTTCCTCAATCGCTTCTTCGCAAGCTGTAAATACTTCATTCTCGGTATTGAGTTTGTCCCCACGAGCGTCAATCTGATTATGATAGACGTACACAACATCCTGATTAGTAAACACTTCTCGGAGCTGTGTCTGATTCATATTTTTTAGGTCGTCGTACTGTACGCAACGGCTGTTTTGTTTGTATGATTGTAATATCGGTTCTCTGTGTGCTGTATCGTTGCAGCCCTTACCGTCAACGAGGACTTCAAAATCGTCTGTCAATTCCAGCGTCCTATGCGGCAGCAGCGCAGCCATACCCAAACGTGTGTAAGATGGCAAAACACTCTGCATAGGCTCAATCTTCACCTTGCATTTCTCGTCGGATTTGAGCTTGCGGAACAGGCTGTATCCGACCTCGTAGCGCAAAGCGTCAGAGATAATAACTACCGTTCTCTCCTTTGCGTAACGGATATATCTATCAAAGAAGTTAATCTGTTTTGTCAAACGAGTATCGCCGTCTGCGGCTTTCAGCTCACGATTCCAATTAACACAAATGTTATTCAGATAATCGTTGGTATATACATTCTCTACGAGCTGACGCAGATTCTCAAATTTCCTCGTATCTTCAACCTTATCATAGTGGAAGTAGAAATATCTGTAACGGCGATCCGCTTCGTAAAGTTCTTCCTGATACTTTCGGACAATGTTTTGAACACCCGAAACAGGCACATATACGCCGTAAGAGAGCAAATGCCAAGCGTTTTCAATCACATAATACTCGGCGCTCACCTTGTTGCCGAAATGATTTCTGCGGCGGTTGATACAAATCTCAGTAATACTCTTGCCGTTCAGCTTTGCGGCTGTGTCCTCGTTTTCAAGGCGTTCAATCAGCCAATCAATGAGGATTCTGTCTATACCGGCAAAGAGGTGACAATCCACAATATCGGCAGGCTCCATTTTGCGCAGCACCTTGTCTGCGTTCAGAGCGTTATACACTATATCAGAGATTTCATCAAAACGCTTGCCGTAGAGGTAGCTGTTCATCAGGTTATCGAGATAGACTGTAACGTTATTTGTGGACTTATACGCAACAAAAGATTTCCACGGCTGCGGCAACTCGCCGTAAACCGTTTTGGAAAGGTATGTAACAAACAACGTCATAGTAAACTTTTCAAGAGTAGGCTTCGGATCAGAGTAACCGAAATGCTCGTTAGCCTGTTCCCAGAAAGCCTTATCAACGCCGTATCTCTCAAACTCAGCGAGGTACTTGTTATCGTCAAAGCCGTCCTCTGTCAGAATAGCTCTGACAACCTCCTCAAAGTTAGAGGTTTTGAGCTTGCAGATAACGCTCATGATGCCGATCTCAATATCAGCCTTCGTAGTCGCTTCAATTTCAAGGTCGTAAAACTTCTGTCTGTGCTTATTACCTGCAAAGAATTTTTTATACTCCTGAAATACGTCCTTGAGCTTTTCGTCAAAGCCCAAGTCCAGAGTAATAAGGGAAGCACGGTCAGCGTAGAAACGCTTGGAATAACGCAGGGTATCTTCCAAATGGTTCTCCTTTATATCCGGCTTTGGAAAAGGAGCATACACAAGGTAATGCGTAGTAGTATCCTCGCACTCCAGAAAGTGCTTGATAAAGAATTGATTATCCTTTTCCAAGTGCAGGACTTTTGCGTTACTAAGCTCCAGCGTGTCAATATCCTCGGCAAACTCGCCGTTTTCATCGTACCAAAATACGAGCTTGCGGACGTCGCCTTTTAGCTGAGAGTTTAGCTTATCTGTTATTTGTTTTAGATTTAATTCAGCCATAATTCTTCACTAACTTTTTTCAGTTATTCATCGTCTTCATTTAAGGTGTAAATATCAACTCTTGTAGGAGGATCCGGAACAATAATGGGGTTTTCCTTGCCTTCTGCGCTGTTTATCTCTAATTGTATCGGTGGCTGCACTATCTCTGGTTCACCATCATTATGCAATGGTAAGTTATGTATTTTTTTCATAGTATTATTCTCCTTATACCATTTTACAAATTGCTATAAAAAACCATATAAAGCATAAAGCAATAGAAATGTAAAAAAACAACATAGACAGTCTTACGTATTTTATTCTTTTCCCATTATTGCTATGCAATGATTTTTCTAATTCTTCATATGTTTTAGCCATATACTTACTGCGTTGTGCTTGCGTAACAAAGCTATCCTTATTATCTTCTATAAATTGTGTGTGTTCTTCTGCTGTAGGCAATGTTGCTTGTTTCTTTCTGTGTTGTGCAATTGTTGCAAACACTAAGCATAACATCAATACTATTGCAACAGAAGAAAATGCTATTAACAGAAAGATAAAAGATAACACTCCACGGTTTTGGACAATTACAGGTGCTATTGTAAATAAAGCAATTATAACAAAAGAAAAAGCTGTTTGCATATTACTTGCTTGTCGAATTATCGAGTCTTCTCTGTCTCTTTCGTGTTGGTATTTTATTTTTGAAAAATCACAAATATAGTCATAAAGTGTGTCATAATCGTATTCATGCTGTTTTTCGTTCTTTTTTTTACACTTTACTTTGATTATCTTTTTAGGCTTTTTCATTATTCTCCTCAAATCTTCGCTAAAATCTGTAATTTCTTTCCGTCCTGTGCGGTCTGCACCTTTTCGTAGTTGACCTTTACGCCGTCGTCGAGGTCTATGTCGGGGCGGGAGAGGGCAAGGTGAGCTACCTTTGCATCGTATTCTTTGGTTTCCTTGAGCTGCTTTTGGAGCTTTTCCTTGCGCTTTGCGGCGGCAGCACGGTCACGGTTGTTGGTCGTGTTGTCGATGGTATCCTGCTCACGCTCAATCTCTTTTTCGTAGGTACGTTGGATACGGTGCAGGTATTCTACACGCATATTGCCGATGGTGTCGGCGTTCCAACGGTGCATATAGACAAGCGCCTTAAAGCCGTTTTGCTTTCCGCTGTCAAAAAGCCAATAGATCGGGCGCTTCTGATATATCTTGCAATGGTCTTTGAAAAAGTCATTGAGGAAGTAGTTGCGGATTATATCACGGCTGGTATTGCCTTTGTTGCCGAGAGCCTTAGCAATAAAAGCAAGATTTTCCTCAAGCTTATTAATTCCAAAAGCCACCTTTACAAACTCGCAGAAACGACCTACAATGTCATCATCAAAATACGGAGTGTCGGTGATCGGAATACAGTTATCACCATCGGGAAAATAACTCGTATACTTCTCGCTGTTCCATTCTCCGCCGGCATATGCTAAACCATCATTATCAAGAGAATAGCGTCCAAACATACAACCGACGGCATAGGAAATAAAGCTACGCATATCACGCTGCAAATCAGCCTTGCGGACGGTTACGTCCTTGTCCGCAACTTCGGGCGTCAGCTCGTCCTGCAATCCGTAGATGTCAATGAATATGCGGTTGAGTTCTTCTTCGTTGGTTTTTAATTGACTGAATCGCTCGTCACATTCCCTTTCCCAACGATGATAGGCTTCTTCAAGTGTGTTTTCAATCAGATAACCGTTGCTTTCTTCCCGTTGTACTTGTTGTGGCGAGAACAAAAAATATGATAGAAACGGATGCTTTTTGAAATCCCAAGAGGTTTCAAAAGAATCCCATTCATCTTTACATATTTTAATGTTTTCTTCTACAATCTTTTCCATTTCGATTTTACGAACGCTATCATAAACAACGGGAATTTTAGCTATTGTACCACAATTAAAATCTAATGTAGGTGCCAGAATTTTCATCATTTCATTGTTTACAACTGAGTTAGTCAATGCCATATAATAATACAGATTACCATTCTTACAAAAGCACGATGAACCTTTTGTGTCAAAAATAAATCCAACCGGACTATATCTGCAAGAAAAATTGCCTTGTGATAAAGCACTCCAAGTAAAGCATTCTTTAAAATAGCAATCTCTATTGATAACCCTTCCTTTATGATTCACATTTGAATGTGAATCAATATAATCACATACATCCTTTCCTTTATTCTCAAAGTTGACCAAAAGAGTATTATTACCAAACCATTTTCTAAAACTCCCACCTTTATTATATGGAAACCACTTATAGCCTTTGCAAGTATCTTCTTCAGATGTACCATTGAATAACACTTTACCAATATCAACTTCAGACCAAACACGCAAAAATCTATCATTATTCGTTGTTGCCATTCCCTGACAAGGATAAGCTAAACTCCCTAAAGTATCATTCCTAAAGACATCAATGATACTTTGGCTTACCCAGTAAGCAATTGGTGAGCCGGGGATTTTGGAGAAGTCGTCAGTACTAACCTCTGCATAACGATTTTCAAAATTTGGGAATACCTTTGGTCGGTTGAGTCCGGTTTCTTCATCTTTTATAATGTCTTTCAATGTAATATGTGTATATGTACCTTTATAATTTGGAATGCGATTGTTTTTGAATACAGTAACCGCTGTACCAAAGGCAATGCCCATTACCATATTTTCCATATGCATTAAATCTACAATGGTTTTTGTAGCTAAAATATTTTGGCGCATTTTTTCAAAGCTGGAAAGGAACATCCAACTTTGCATTGTTACCATTGAATTGTAACCATCACGAACAACCCAATTATTTCCTTTTTCAATAAAAGTTGAGAACAAATCAGATTTGCTATTGGGATAGTGCTTTTTGACAAAAGCGTTTAACTTTGCGCTCATACCACTTCCACCCATATACGGCGGATTAGTACAGACAACTTCGTATTTTTTTAGCATGATCTCTGTCTGTCTGATTAACGCAGGAAACAGCTTGTGCAAGCCTTTTCTTTTGTTGGTGTCAAAAATATTGTCAAAGTAGGCTTGCTCGATTTCAAAATACTTTTCTTTTACCTTTTCAAATTCTGCCTTGGCGATATTGGGGTTGAGAATACTGCCGTATTCCTTCGCGTCATAGTATTCATCTGCAAGACGCTGTGCGGCAGGCATCAAATCGCCGAAAAGCTCTAAATCCTCGCTGTTTAAGCTGTTGCTCTCCTGAATGGAGCATAGATTAGGACGGATGCCACGCGTAAAGAAACGGCGGTCATAGGAGCGAGCCTTCATCATTACGGCAAAGTATGCAAGCTGGGTAGCACGGTCGTCAAGCTCCAAACCGTACAGATTCTTTTCAACAATGCGCTGTGCAGCGTCACGCTCAGTGTAGCCCTGCGCTGTATAGATGTCCATAAACACATCAAAGGCGTACACGAGGATATGTCCGCTTCCCATACAAGGATCAAGGAAAGTGGAATCTACATACGGCGGTACGTCGCCCTTGTTGTACTTATGGCTTTCTTCAATACGGAAGCGGTCTATAATTTCCTGACTCTGCTCCGCTTCTTCCAGATAATACTTCCACTTAGATTTGAAAGTATCAATCTTTGCTCTCTCGGTGTCGTCCCAATCGCCGTATTTCAGATTATGGATAGCGATTCGTCCGAGGGAGTTTTCTACCATATAGCGGACGATCCAATCAGGAGTAAAAAGCTGGGTTGCCGCAGGAACATCCTCTTTGCGTATCTTTTGACCGGAAGGACGACCAAACACCTTGTCCTTCGGCTCGGTATTGTAATACTGATACAGCCAGCCGATAATCTCAACCTGACCTTGCTTTTCAATATTGAAATCGTCCTCGGAAATATCGTGTACAAGGTGATATACTACGCCGTCCTTGTCGGTAAAGGATACGTTTAGGAGCAGCTCTGTATAATCATTTGTTTTTTCAAAGAGTTCGGGGAGTATCTCATTTAGCTTGTTGCATTGCCTGATAAACAGAAATTGAAACAGCTCGTCGCTCTTATTGCGGTCTTTGAGGTTGTCGATCAGGTCGATCTCGTCCTCGGTAAAGTCAAGGTCGGTATCAAAGGGATTGGTAACGAAGTCCGGCTCTGCCTTTGCAGGATTCTCAGAGGAAAGCACACGGACACGACCGGGCAGATAGTCGTTGACTTCCATAAAGCGCACGGCGATCAGGCGGTTAAACCAAGTGTAGGCAACCTCCTCGATCACAGCGTCAAACGCTTCGGCGTGTTTGAGCTGTTTCGCTTTAATAGCAGCGACAAGGGATCTCCTCTGCTCGATGGCGGTCTTACCCTCCAAGCGAACAGGCTGGCTTGTGCCAATATCAAATAACTGCAAGTCGTCCGTGGACTGCGGTAACGGATTGGCAATCTCCTTTTCGGTAACGCCGAGCAAACCGGCTTTCAAAATAATGTCGGCTCTCAGCTTGTTTCTCGCCCATATAGCAAAGTTTTTTATCGCTGTCTTATTCATCTGAGCTTCCTCCGCTATCTATTTAGAATTCAATATTGATTATCGTATCTTCTTCCAATGCGCTGTTGAGCTTGCTTTCAAGCTCCTGCAAATAGCGCTGAATATCCTCTTTGCTCTCAATCTGCCATGTCGCCTGTGAATTAAGGGACTTGATGTTAATGCTCTTGCGCTTCTTCAGCTTTGGAGCAGGAGCGACAGGAGCTTCCGTTGAAGTTGCTTCGGTTGCCTTCTGTGCCGCTTGTTCCGCTGCGAGCTGGGCGAGGATTTTGTTTTCTTCGGTTTGGATTTCGGTGAGAAATCGCATTTTTAATGCTTCCGCTTCATAGCGAATGCTTTTAAGAGTAGCAACATTATTGCAGTGAGTAGCCTTCTCGTGAATCTCGTCAAAGGCTCTGATTACTCTATTAGAGAATTTGTCCTTACAGTGTGTTTTATTCAGCTCATCAAAAACTCGTGTACGGGCTTCGTTGATGGCTTCAAGCACAGGCTCTTGCTCTGCCTTAACGAGTTTTGCATACGCCTTGCGGAATTTATCGATCAGGTCAGGCAGCTTATAAATATCGCTGAAAGGATTATCCTTGTGGATAATCGCCTTGATTGAGGAAACGGCTGATTCAACCTCGCTGTCAACAATGTAGGTCTTGCTTTCGTCGTAGATCTTCATCAACTTGATAGCATTATCCCAAATCTTGACTTGTTCGCCTGCAAAGAATTTTTTGATAGGCTCATAGTCCTCGGCAAAGTCAAGGAAATCATCGCAATAGGAATCTACTGTTGCGAAAAACTCTGTCGGGTATTTGCAATCCAAAACTTCAATAAGGAGCTTCTTACCGTTTACGATAGTCTTTCTGCAAGGATACAAGGGCTGATTATTGTAGTCCTTTTCAAGTAATTCAAGGTCGTTTTTAAGCCCTTTTGCACGATTCATAAAATCGTTCATTATTGTATCGTCGTCATCGCTGGGAGAGGTGTATTTGAGCAAATCCTTCATTACGGCACGGACAGCCTTTTTCTGCTTCTCGTTAGCTTTGACACGCTTTTCGGTCATCAGCTTTTCCAAAAACTCCTTACGGGTAACGTAGCGATAAAGCTCGTCCGCAGATTTGGAAATAAGCGATACCATTTCATTATTTACATAGAACGCAATCTCGCCATCCTTGAACAGCTTGGCAACTAACCATTGTACGTCAGCTTCAATAAAGCCGTATGGCGGAGCCATAAAGCGATCCATAAGAGTTTTCATTGAGGTTTTAACGTGACGTAAAGAATTGCGGGCGATATAGTCGGCAACATCGTTCAATGCGAGCTTGTTGATCTCTGTGCTTGTCCCTCCGAGCGTGAGCTGCTGTCCGTTGTCACGGAATATAGCTCTGATGTCGCTGTCCGAAGTGGGAGTATCAATATAGCTGAGCTTGCTGTAAACAGCCGAAGCAAGTTTGCCTAACGCTTCATTGAAACGAGCGGATACATCTTTAGCCGACGGCTGAATCTTATCGCCGTTGACATAGATGTCGGCGGCTTTAAGCGCTTCTTCAAGGAATACTTTTGACTGTTCCTTATGTTCGCGGAGTTCAACACGCTTATCAGCTTTAATCTGCTCATACTTAGTGGCAGTTTTGCCTGATTCGGAAGTTAAGTATTTTTCAATCTGGATAGATATTTTTATTTCGTCAAGAAAAGCACTGTCGTCGGGCAGCACAACCAAAACACTGGTGCTTTGTCCCGAAATCATACGGAGAGTAGTTTCGTCCGATATTTCGTCGCTGTTCGGCGTTAAGACTTTCAAGGTTAAGGCAAAGTTTTGATTAGCCTTGTGCGGTCTGTTATCTACAAAACGATTGAAGCCGTAGGAATAACGTCCTCTAAGCTCCGGCGCACGGTATTTGTTTTCGTTGAATAAGCCTTCAAAAATCAGCTCGGATACCTTTGCTGTAATCTCACCTTGCTCAACATTCTGATTTCCTACAGCGCGGTTAATTTCCTGCTCTTCGTTGGTAAGGAATACATAGGTTTCGCCTGTGCTTTTCTGTACAAGCGTTTGTTTGATAAGACGCTTTAAGGCTGTTTCAACCTTCTGCTGCAATTCTATTCTATCTTCGTTGATGTCGGATACCATAAGGCTTGTAATGTTTTCGACAGTAGCCTTGATTTCCTTGACATACTTAATCATAAACAGCGCTTTGAGTACATTTACATCAAAGCAATCCGTTTTGTGGTCGGGATTTAGCTTCTCGTTATTGAGCGCCTTTGTGATAACTCCTCTGTGTGAATGGTCAATAAATTCCTCTAATGCGCTGTAAAACATATAGAACGGCACAACAGCTCCCAATTCTTTATGCTTAATATTTGCCGCGCTTTCTTTAAACAACGCCAGCATAGAACGCTCGCCGTCAGCAAGGTGTTTGCCCGAAGCACCATATGTACGCACAGCAGTCAGGACAGAGCCCAACAGATTAAACTGATAAGGCACAAACGGATAGGTATTAGCAAAATCATCTCTGTTGCGATAGAGCTTTTTTTCAACATCATCATTAAAAAGAATCAGGTTTTTTATGACTGTAGCCTTATCATCGTAAAGGAGGGTCAAAGAGGATCTTCCTGTTTTATTTTTGTCGAGTATTCTCTTGCGGATAACCTCGGCAACATCAGCAGACGACAGCGAAAGGCGGGTATCAAAACGTCCCTGAATCTTTGAGAAGTCACGACCTTTAACCTTTGTGATAGAATCAATGTCCTGTTGGCTCGTAACGATTACCCAAGCTTTGCCGCCGCAGACTGTACCCAAATCCTCTGTAACGGTCTGCAAGTTGAGCATAAGATCAGTGTCATCGCCAACATACTGCCCGATTTCGTCAACAAGGAAAATCAGGTGATGGTTCTTGCCTTTACCGTCGATATACTTTTTGATAAGCTCCGCAAAACGGTCAATGCTGAGAGCATAAGGTTCGGTAGCCTTTTCACACCAATTCCGTGCAGCGTCCTCGCTCATAAAGCCGATAGCTGTCAGTGCTTCTACGAGTTCATCCTGAACGAAGTCGATCGCTGTGCGTTCTTCAAGCCAAGAATCACCGCTGATTTCTTCAAACTTTGCTTGAAACTCTTCGTATTTACCTTCATCGGTCAGTCTGCGTTCCAAATCGGCAACGTGAGGATATGCACCGCAAAAGCCGAGCTTTTCATTGAACACCTTTAAGAATACGGACAGGATTGCTTCCTTATCCTTTTTACCGGTGCTTTCGCTTTTGGAATCGATGTTAAACAGAATAACGGTAGAGGGAGTATTGGCGGCGAGCTTCATATCGGCAAGCACCATGCTGTCTGCTATCTTCTTATCTCGCTCAAAGTATTCAATAGCAGGAATGCCGTCAACTGTCTTGTTCTCCAATATGTAGGAGATTATTTTCAGAAAGTGAGATTTACCGCTTCCAAAGAAACCTGAAATCCACACGCCCATCTTGTCCGTTCTGCCATTGATTCCTTTCTTATAATGATCAAAGAATGTGGCAAAATGCTTTTGCAGTTCTTTGGTAACTACATATTCTTCAAGCTCTTGCTTGATATTTTCTTCTTCTGCCTGACCGACCTTAATAACGCCTTTGAGGTCACGCTCAATTGATTTTTTAAAAATGTCCCTAATAATCATAGTGTCCTCCTGCTTTTACACCAATTTGAAAGCCCGATAATAGTTATCGTCTTTGATCTCGTTGAATAAAATCAATTCTTGTCCGTCGTACTTACCCGGATAGAAAAGCACAACGGGTACTTTGTCAATCACCAAATTCAAATTATTCAGGACGGTGTGTGAGCGAATGATAGGATAGCATTTTCCGATACCGGTGATAAAAACAATAGCCTTATCAGGCGTATGCTCCTTGATATATTTGACAATCAATCCATCTGTTGAGTTGACTTTCATCAGATTTGCAACAGCACTGCTTACTTTTTGAAAGCCTTTTTTCTGTTCAATGGAGTAACACTTTTCCAAATACTTCTTGTTTTGGAGTATCTCTATCATAATATCATACAAATCAAATATGACTATCTTATACTCGTCACCGCTGTTCTCATTGCGTTTCTGAATGTAATTGATACGTTCTCTGACATACAATTCGTCCTCGGCAGGGTAGTCAAAAATATAGTATCCTACCTCATTGCCTAAACCTCGGTTTTCTCTGAATTTAGGCTCTTTGATTTTATTCTCGGCTGAATCCAAACGGTCATTTAAATTGCTCATATCAGTATTCTCCAGTAATCGCTTTAACTATCGCTGCTTCTCCGTGAGCTTGCAAGTATCGTTCTAATGCAATGTCAAGAAGCGGAGGTGTAATAATATAATTCTTCTTTCCCTCACTTCTTAACAGATTAGCTTCTGTCATAAAATTGTAGTACGCTGATTGTACCCTTCGTTTTGTAGTATCCTTCCATTCGGCAAGAGAGTCATCTTGTGATTCTTTATGATTAAAGAATGTTTTTCCGTCAGCTAATGCAAGTGTTTCCTCACCAACAATGATTTTTTCTCTATATACCTCATAAAGGAACTCAAAAAATAGCCTATCCTTACGAATCACTGCTATTAGATTGATAAGTTTTTGAGTAGCAAGATCAGACGAGTAAAAAATTTTTGCCAAATCTTCCTCTATAACACTTACTCTATTAGAAATATAACCATACATTCTTTTAGCTCTATACTCATTGGGAGCGCCAAAGAGATTTTCTTTTATAACTGTCTTTTTTATCTCGTCGGTATTATATCCGTTTTTAACCAAATTGAGATATTGCTTAAATTCATTAAACCAAAAGGCTTGAGCCATAATACCAGCCGAATACGTTTTCTTGTTCATTCTTCCAACACGCTTTCTCAACAAATGTTGTAAGATGACTTATAGTTTTAGTTAATCCTATTATAAATCAACCATTGTCCTATAATCCACCCAATGCTCTACAGGCACTATAAAACATTACAATTATTCATATTTTACCATAACTTCACTGTCTATTCAACCGATTTTGTTAAATCAGTTTGTATTTCTTGAAGTCATTTTATCAGAAGCAAGTGGATTATGCTGAGATCAGCCCCATAATATAGCTGATTACTTCATCATCGTCAAGCGCAAAACTCCTTCTGAGCTGTGCTGCTATCAAGGTCAAATACTTTTCGTCGGGAAGATTCACGGGTCTGCGTGTTTTGCTTGTGAGCGTATAGACAGGACGATCGTTACGGATACCAAGGCAAAGAATTCTGCCGTACCAATTTTCGGAAGAACCCTCTTGATCCCGAATATCCATAAGCTGAGATCGCTTGATCGGGTAAATCTTCATATAAGTTCTGCCTTCTGCATTGGGGTCAAAGAATGCTGCTCCCTTATGATTCCATGATGGGCTGCTGTTTCCAAAATACATTTTTCCTTGAACAACAGCATATTCGGGACGTCCCCAGTGTGTTTTGTCTTTACAACCGATATATGATTTCCCGTTAATATCGCAAGTGCCACCTTCAATATAACAGGCAAATCGCTCCTCCGACAAATTTGAACCATAGCAGGCATACCAAATAGTATCGTTGTCATCAACGCCCCACATCTCATTTTTTATAGGCTTGTGATCAACGCTGCCGAGGTAAATATACGCATTAGCCGTTATTTTTTCCTTATCACTGACTACTTCGAGCTGCTTCCTTACAAACAGAGAACCTTCGCCCTCATATCTGTCAAGCTCCGGAATAAGGTTTTTGTCAATCACATATACTTCGCCGACAACGGTTTCGCCGCTTCTTTCTTTGATTCCGGGATATGCGCCGAGATCAAACATCGCATAATCCTTGAGAGTGTATTTACCTCTGTAAATGCCATCCTTGATCAGTTCATGCGCAGACTGCCCGTTCATAAGGCTGCCGTATACAAACAACAGCGTTTCATTCGGCTTAACCGACTTCAGACGTGCTAAAATGGTTTTTCCTGCGTCCGCATAGCTTTCGCCGCTCCAATCATCCTTGATATTACCGCTGCAAATGTTCGTTTCTAAGTAGTTGACGGCTTTGTTGATTGCCGCAGAAAAAACGGGATTAAACTCCGGAAACATTGAAATAAAATTGCTGACCTGTCCCTGAGCAAAAATATCCATAGCTTCAAGGAAACATTCCGTGCTGTCATAGCCCGATCCAAAAAACTCTCTGCCTGTGCAGGCGGTCAAGCCGTCGTGCAACGTTTCTTCTATTTTTTTGATATTGAGCCATTCGGGGTAGCGGCATACTGCAAGCATCATCGTTGCGCAAGCGAGATAGGTAGGCGTGTAGACATAATACACCCTGATGTCTGACGGAACTTTACTCGGATTGTGATTGCCGTAAAACTTCATGCCGGGAAGTTTGTCGTAGCTATGGAAGTTGTCTGCCAGTCGGCGAATCATTCCTTTAAGCTCGCCCTTGCCGATGTTCTGTGTGTTGATGTTTGTCAACTGCTCTCTTAACTCTCTGTTGATTCTTTTTTCGATTCTGCTCATGGTAAAATTCTCCTTTTGATAATGTATTCAGTAAGTTGTTTTCTTACTGTGTCTATATCATACATCAAAAGGGAAAAGGGTTGTGGAAGATAAAGTTCCAAAACCCTTTTTTTCAGCACAATTCAATTTCTATTACGTTTTCTTCGATGAAATCTATGTAATCATCAGGTTCGTCAACACTTATTGCTCTGTAATTATTTTCCAATATTACGATTTTTTGGTTTCTTCTTTCTATCTGTGTATCATTTATTATTAAGGTCAGATTGCAAAGACGATTACCTTTATACGCACGGAGCAGTTCTTCTGCCAAGTTATCCAATATCATTTCTCGTTCAGTCAAGAAACCAAAAACGTGACCGTGACTGATTCTGTATTCAATCATATCTAAAAAATCAGTGAGCTGTTCATCATGTTCTGCGTATACACTTCGTATTCTTTCTTTATAATACTCTGTGAGTTGAATCCAAATATCCGCTCCGATATACTGAGCAACATCGCTTTCAGTATCCTGCGCAAGCGATTGAAGCAACTTACCCGTCATCATAACGTTTGGAAAAAGAATAAGCGGATTTACCGTGTTCGGCGAGTGATATTCTTTTGAATTATCCGAAAGGCGTTTTTCCTTTATATCCACACGAATAACATGACCGCCGATTTTCAGTTCCTGATCCACCTTTCCTAACGAAGGTGAAAGAGCGCGTAAATCATTCTGGACTGTTTTATAACCTACTCCTAACTCTTCCTGCAATTTAGATTTGCTGATTCCTTCGCGCGCTTGCAACAGTTTAAGCAGTTCAACTGTTTTATCAGTACGAATGAAATGAGGGAAAAAATCTTCGGATTCAGTCACCTGTTCTCCAAAATAGTCGGCGATTCGTTTGATCCACTCAATAATGAATGGGCGAACAACTCTTTCTTTATAAGCAGGAGAAGCAGCATAAGACATAATATAATCTTCAAATCCCGCAAGAGCATCCCTGTAACCTGCTATGGTTGGTGAAATCCGTGTTTTTAAGCAGACGGGTCTATCACCGGAGCCATTCCAATAGCGATTGAATTCCTTTTTCTTCGGTATGGTTTTCCTTAAAACATTTTCAGTGTACAACATTGTCATCGAATGTCATCCTTTACAAAATTTCACATAAGATTTATTATTCACATCACTTGTTCACAAGATGAGAAAATGCTGTAAAACAATACAAACACCAAGGCATGGAGTGTTCTTGCAACTGCGTGATTTCTAGATGGTCATTAGTCAATCGTGTCAAGAATGTTGGAATCTGTTTCTGTAATGATTTTTTTATCAAATCAAGATCATTCATAAATGTTCATTGACCATTACTGTGTTGGTATATCATCCATCGCAAACTGTTCCGCACACTTTTCGGCGCTGGCGAATTGGAAATAACAGACCCTGATATTATATTTTCGCACGATATCCATCACCTTGTAGTAGTGCTTATGAGCTATGGCGTTGCTCTGTATCCAGACAACCTCCGCGTTCGCAATCAGGCTGGCGTTCGGCTGTTCATGTAGATCTATGAACCGCACATTCTTCAAGAGCGGCTTTATCGCCTTTGCCCACGTTTCATGGCCGCCCACGATCACTGCTCTGGATTTGGCTGAGTACGGAAACTGAACTTTCAGCCGTTCCTTCTCCTGCGTTTCGCTTGCGGGATGAATCATTGAGCGCAGCTCGGCAAGCTCGGCGTTGGATTCTTTCAGCTCCTGTTCATATCGTGAGAGCCGTTCTGCCTGTTCCTTATTCTGCTTGTCGAGTTGATGGACAAGGTTATTCAGACGCTTGATTTCGCTTTTGAGTTTTTTCTCTTGCTCATCAGAAATGTTATTTTCTGTGTTCTCTACCGGTTCTTCAATATCAATTTCTTCATCTAATACACGGTAGTCTGAATCCCGTTGAGTAATAGAGTAAGCCAGAGACAGATATTCTATCAGAAGATTAACCTTGTCCTCTGAAAACCCCTCTTTCAAAAGCAACTGTTTCTCATGCGACAGAATCGCATTGTATCTCGGAGGAATGATACCCGAAACCGTAAACGCAAGCTGCGCAAGAGATAAGTGTTCCGCGTTTTCGGGATATTCTTCTTCGTTGAACGGCGATGGATATTGTCTTTCAAACAATGTATCTTCTGCCTTGCTGATGGGGTTTTCAACAGGATTATCCAAACTCATCTCAACAAATTCTTCGCCTCTGTCGATACCCATACCCCAATCGCGGTCAACGCACTCAGATTCTCCCCATGGCAATTCATGGCAGACAACAAACATGATGACATAGGCGGCGTTATACGTCCATACAATGTCGCTGTTATGATCTAATAAACTCAGGAACGCAAAGCACATCTCAAACGGCTGAGTAACTTCTATCGGTCTCAACTGCGACATGATTTCTTCGTCGAGCGTATCATCCAGCTTATCTTTAACGAGTCCCGGCAGAAGAAGAATAAGACGGTAGAGACTGTTTGCTTTTGCTTCACACTCACCGAGTTCTTCATCGGCTTCTCTAAGCTGTTGTGCCGAATCATGCATATCGAAAAGGAAATCAAGCTCTCCTTCTGTATTGATGCCGACCATCAGAGGTGAAAAGAATTGCTTGGATGCATTTTCCACATTGTTGATTTGAGATTTTAACAGCCTGTGGATTTTTCTTCTTGCTTTTTGTTCTTGCTTGCGATATCCGTGAACTATACCGAGAATGTTATCAATAAAATTCCATGTGTACTTCTCAAATTGTTCTTCAAGATTAGCGACAGTGTCCGTGTCTATCAGAGATATGAGGGCGTCATATTTTTTTCTGTGGGGTAAGTTGACGGAGTCCGGAGAATCCTTGAGACGGGTATCTGCTTCGTCCATAAACGATTTTTCTTCGTCGAAGCCAACCATACCTCTGTTGCGGTTTTGAATAATGTGGATAACCGACCTGATCGCGTCGTCACTGTGGAGTGCATCGGAAATGTTGGGGAGGTATATTTGGTCAAGTTCCTCCCGCGTTTTCGGGAATAACTGCTTTGCTTCCTCATACCGATCATTGTTTTTCAGATAATCAAGTATCCATATTGCCGCCGCCATCTCAATGTAAAACCGTCCGTTTAAGCCGTTAAACGTGAGCGCAACACCGGGAAGGCAGAGATTGATGATCTCGTCTGCAACGCACATCTCTGGATACTTAGCCGAGAAACGTTCATCGGCGAGCTCCATCATATTGCGCACGGCTTGTTTTCTGCGCTTGAAAACCAGATAGTCCCAATCATTTGCTTTCTGAAATTTCTTCCCTTTTCCAAATGCACGGAACAAATGCGTTCGGTGAGTGAACTCGGCATCAAGTGTTTTGCTTATCGCCTTGTTTGTTTCGTTCGAAGAGTAGTCATATTGTTTGATCTGAATGTCCTTTTCGAGATTTTTGAGCTGCCTTTTCAGCTCATCAAAGGTAGACGATCCTTTGTTTTTCATGGTATCACCTCAGTTTGCTTTCTTAGGGAACAAATGATAAATCTATTCGCCGACTTGCGTGATATGCTTGGCAACGTATGTCTGGATTGGGAGATCGTTTTTGAATTCCGGCTAAAACGGGCGCGGTATGTTCGTATTTACGCGGACGTTCTTGTGATTACGGAAAACAAGGTCTTCTCTTTGGAATTCAAAATGAAAGATAAAATAGATACCGAGGAGATTTCACAAGCAGCAAAATATGTTCCGTACCTTGAAATTGTATTCGGCACGAACTATGACGTGATTCCCGCTCTGGTGCTTACCACAGCGAAGGACTATTTTGATTTTGCCGCAATCGGCAGAAGCGATTCTGTTCTCCCCGTTTGCTCGGGCGATATGCTTTTTAACGTATTTGACGAGTATCTGGGATTTTTGTCGGACGGAAATCAATAACGATTTGGAAAGCGTCATAAGCTGAAATAATTATCTTCCTGTTGAAATCTGAACCGACGATGATTCGGACACCAACAGGAGGATTTTTTCATTATAAATCATACTGTGATTTCCTTTCCGTCGCGGAAGACGAATGTTATTTTACCATCCAGCCGGATAACACAGTGCTTTATCATGGTTACCCATAGACCGACATCCCATTCTTCCAAAATCAACGGTCGTTCACGCAGGCTGTTTATATGATCGATAAGCTTGATTCTACGGCTTTTGATATAATTGCCTGCGGAATGTTCTCGGGTGTTATGAAACGTTGTGAGTCTAATTTAGACAAACACAATACAAAAGACAAGTCAACAGGAAACGCTAACATAATTAAACTCATTTTGAATTATTATCATGAAGCGTACGCAAAGAAGAATCAACATGAAAACCAGGCCAAACAATTCACCCAAAAGTTGATAGATTGTTACTATAACGCAGATGTAAATCAGCCTTCAAAAGGATATATTATTGGACAAAGAATCTATAATAATCTGGAAAAAGCACAGAACAATTTAAACCCTGAGGATGGTATGCTATTTAGTGTGCTTGATATTAACCTTTACGATTGGGGTTGTATTGATGTCGACGATTCAGAAGAGAAGCAATAACACATACACCATAACAGTTTCCCTTGGATATGGTGCCGACGGAAAGCAGATTCGCCGTACAAAAACAATTGAGGCGGATTCTAATCTTACTCCAAAGCAAATCGAGAAATACGTTCAACAGGAAGCGGCGCTGTTTGAAGCCGAATGCAGACAGGGCTTGGTTCTCAACGGCAATATAAAACTGCAGGACTTTATCGAGAACGAATGGCTCCCGCATAAAAAAAGAGAGCTTAAAATCCGTACATATAAGCGTTATACGGAAATGCTCCCGAGGATATATTCGGCATTAGGGCACCTGCGTCTGGATCGCATCAGGCCTCAGCATCTGATGTCTTTTTATGAACAGCTTTCCGAGCAAGGTGTCAGGCTGGATGTGAAATATCGCTGCAAAATTAATTTAGCGGAATATCGCAAAAAACGCGCAATGAGCCGTGCGGAACTTGCCCGTCAGACTGATATTTCAGCCTCAACACTTGCGGCGATAGAACAGGGGAAGAATTGCAGCGAAGAAAACGCTAAGAAGCTATGTGCGTTTTTGGGCGAGCAATTAAACGATCTTTTTGATTCTCAAAAAACCGATGCTACGCTTTCTCCTAAAACGATATTGCATCACCATCGTTTGCTTTCGTCCGCATTAACCGACGCGGTTATGTGGGGGCATATACTGAATAATCCGTGTAACCGTGTCCGTCCTCCCCGCGTAAAAAAACAGAACCGCGCTTTCTCGATGAAGTTGAAGCAAAAAGATTGTTTGAATTGTTGGAGGAAGAGCGTATTGACTTTAAAACCGCAATTCGCGTATTGGTATTAACAGGCTGCCGTCGCGGTGAGTTGCTTGGATTGCACTGGAGTGATGTGGATTTTGAGCAATCTCTGATTTCTTTCAAAGAAAATCTGCTTTATACTCCGGAGACCGGCATTTATTTAGATACCACGAAGACAGATTCTTCAACACGCGTTATCAAGGTTAGTCAGATGGTAATAAACGACCTGCGTAAATACAAAGTATGGCAAATGGAGCGTCAGCTGGTTATGGGTGATCGCTGGACTGACACAGGCTTTGTTTTCACTAATTTTGAAACCGGCAAACCGCTGAATCCGGATTCCTTCAGCAAAAAGTTTATTGATTTTATCAAGGCGCACCAAGATGATCTGCCCTATGTCTCTGTCCACTCCATGCGACACACCAACGCAACCTTAATGATTTCAAGCCATGTCGCCATTACAACGGTTGCCGCGCGCCTCGGGCACGCCAACACAGCAACTACCGCTAAAATATACGCTCATGCGATCAAGTCTGCCGATGAAGCCGCAGCCGAAACTTTAGAAGATTTGCTTAATCCAAATGATTCGACGAACACGGCATAAAATTAGATATCAACTTCACAAATGTAAAAAGGCAGTCCGAAAACCAATATCATTAAGATAAGCCAAAGGGAGCTTAAGAAAAAGCACACTTGCGAAAAGCAGGTGTGTTTTTTCGTAAAAAAGTGCAAGGCAATAAGACTGACCGAAATAGTCAGTCAAAAAAGAGATATTGAAAAAGCATAGGAATTATGCTACTCTGTAAGAGAAGCTGGCAGGCGGGATACTACGGAGGTTTCTCGGCTTGGAAAGATAAGGACGATAGGGCAAAATATGTTTACTAATCACAGCTTCAACAGCTTTAGGAGCATATCTGCCAAGTAAAAGATTGCGGCAAGCGTACACAGCAACAGAAAAGTTAATTTTGTAGAGATGTTTTCTTTTCTTTTTTCGGATAGCTATGTGTGAAGTAACAAATTCGGAGAAGTTGTAAAGAGTAAGGCGCGCAAAAATTTCTTGGAGGATATGCTCCGATTTTTTAGAATGAAAAGCGGACAGACCAATAGTATATTTGAGTTTTCTGAAAGAAGTTTCAATACCCCAACGCATAGAATAAAGCTGTTTTAATATACACGGGGGAAATTCATTCTCATCTAAGTTAGTAACAAGGACTTCAAATAAATCGTCAGTTATTTGAATACGAACGAATCTTAAATGTAAAGAGTAATAAGTAGCGGGAGCAGAATACTTAGATGAAGAAGGCACGACCTTAATTCTGCATTCCGCATTCCGCATTCCGCATTGATTTGACGCGCCGTTGCAAAAACTCTTTTATTGCTTCAATCTGCTTTCCCGCGTAATCATACGCGTATTGGTAGCCCTTTTCCAGCTTGTCCCTGTTCATTTCAAACGTGCCTACAAGCGTTCTTTCGGGGCGGACGGTCATTATCCTTCCCTCGTCGATATACGGCTGCATAGCCGCTGCCTGGGCGTTGTAGCGCTCCAACCTGTCAAAAAGCCTTTTTGTAAGGTTGGGATAGTTTTTATATACCATCTGCATAGTGCGGTGATAGCGGTTGTAGTCGGTAGCCTGCTCGGTAACGGGCTTTGACATCACCACAAGCAGCTTGTCGCAGCCCTGAGAGAAGGCGCGCTCATAGGGGAGGGCGTCCGCAATGCTTCCGTCGAGGTATTCCTTGCCGTCGATCTTAACCTTTGAGTAGAGAACCGGAAGCGAGCACGAGGCGCGCAGAATATCCATAAGGCGCGTTTCGTCGCTCTTTTCGCGGAAGTATTCGGGCAGCCCGGTTGCGCAGTCGGTCGCTACGATCTCGGTGATGATATCCGACTCAAAAAACGCCTTGAAGTCAAACGGCAGCCTTCCGTAGGGGTATTCGTAGACCATCTTTTTAAGGTCGCCGCCGAACATCTTTTTCAGCCCTACGCCCGTAAAGCCCTCTTTTTGAGGGATGATGTTTTTTTTAGTCCGCTCGCTTTGCCCCGCAACAAAGTTGAGCGCCGCCTGTGCGCCCGAGGAAATTCCGATGATGTAATCGAAACTGATATTGTTTTGCACAAGACGGTCGAGCACGCCCGCAGCAAATATCCCGCGTCTGCCTCCGCCTTCAATAATCAGTCCTTTCATACTTCCTCCTTAAGCTTTGCCGTCTTTCGGTAAAAAATGTCTGCTCGCAAGCAGTCCGAAGCCCTTTGACGTCAAAATGGGCTTTGAGATTTTTTTTGCGGTTTCGTCACTTAAGCTCAGGTTTTGAGCAAACTCCGCACCCGCTTTTTTTATGTCCGCAAGGTAGCTTTCGCGCTGCCTTATCGGGTGGTCGGCAACAAATATCTCGCCCTGAGGGCACAAAATCGGCGTGTATTTTCTGCCGCCGAGTATCAAATCGATCTGGCTGAGCAGAGCCGAATACACGGGCTCAGCCTCAACATAGCCGCAGCTTGAAATAACGACCAGCTTTTTGTCACGCACAATCTCATCTTTAAAATCGTGGAACGACGCGCTGTATGGGTCGCTGCTCTGCGACATGTACGGAACCATAAGCGGAAGGCAGCGGTCGGTGAGCGCCTTCAGCTGAGAGGGGACACCGAAAAAGTACAGCGGAAAGCTCACTATGATAATATCCGCGCTGTAGATTTTTTCGTGGATATCCTTGACGCCG
The DNA here is from genome assembly GCF_018918205.1 of Lachnoclostridium sp. MSJ-17. GTDB lineage: Bacteria > Bacillota > Clostridia > Oscillospirales > Acutalibacteraceae > Ruminococcoides. The sequence continues at coordinate 37,641 of NZ_JAHLQB010000030.1, forward strand.
TCCTTGATCTTGCAAACGCCGGTACCGCTTTTCCAGCAGTAGTAGCAGCCCGTGCAGGGGTTTACGTCGCACCTGTAAAGCTCAACGGTTTCAAGCTCGGTATCGGCGGGGAATCCGCCGACAAACGCGCGCGTGATATTCATGGTGTTGCTGCGCTCACCCTTTGGGCTTGCGTTTATTACCAAAACCCTCATTGCGCGTATACCGTGTCCTTGTCGATCGAGGTGAACATCATGCTGCCCTTTGCCTTAACGACGCCGTCGCAGCTTATTACCGCGCTGAACTCATACGCCGCCGCGGTCGCGCGGATGACCTCGACCTTTATTTCAAGTCTGTCGCCCGGAATAACGGGGCGAACGAACTTAAAGTCTTTTACTTTTAAAAGCACATACAGCTTGTCCTCAGCCGACGCGGTGCCGGGGGAGATGACAAGGCTGCAAAGCTGTGCCGCGCTCTCGATAAGCAGCACTCCCGGCATGATCGGAGCGTCGGGAAAATGCCCGTTAAAATGCGGCTCGTTTACCGAAACGCACTTAATGCCCGTCGCACTTTTGTTTTCTTCCCATTCAGTCACCCGCTCTATCATCTGAAAGGGCGGGCGCTGCTTTAGTCTTTTGTTGATTTCAAGGAGGTTCATCATAAGCTGAGCCCTCCGTCAAGCACGATAGTCTGACCCGTAAGGTAAGAGAAATCGCCGGAGCAGAGCGTCGCCACTGTATTGGCGACCTCCTCAGGGTCTGCGAAGCGGTGCATCGGCACCTGTTCAAGATACTTTGCCTTAAGCTCCTCGGGAATAGCGTCCATCATCTCCGTGGCGATAAAGCCCGGGGCGACCGCGTTTACGGTTATGCCCTTGGGCGCAAGCTCCTTAGCCATAACGGCTGTCATCGAGTTTACCGCGCCCTTGGTGGCGGAGTAAACCGCCTGACCTTCAACCGCCAACACCGAACTTACCGATGAAATATTGATGATTTTGCCGCTTCTTTTGCTCAGCATTTTAAGAGCCGCCTGCTGTGCGCAGTGGAAATAGCCCTTGATGTTTATGTCGAGGCTGCGCGTCAGCGAATCCTCTCTTATCATAAGAAGATAGGCGTCGTCAACTACTCCGGCGTTGTTTACAAGCACGTCAAGCTTGCCGAACTCCTTTACAACGTCGCGGAACATCTGCTTAACGGCGTTCAAATCGGCGGTGTCGGCCTTGTAGGCGACAGCCTTTCTGCCCAGCGAGGTTATCTCGTCAACGACCTCCTTAGCCTTTGTGTCGTTGGAGTTGTAGTTTACCGCAATGTCATATCCTCTTTTGGCGAGCGCTACGGCGCAGGCTCTGCCTATACCGCGCGAAGCGCCTGTGATGAGCGCAACCTTTTTCATAACTTCCTCCGTTTATGCTTTCTTTATAACAACTGCCGAATATGAGCCGCCCAGTCCGAAGGACACAGCGAGAATATACTCAGCGTTATCCGCGTTGAATCCTTTAGCCTCGGCTTTTCCTGCCAAAAGCTCGGCCGCGTATGCCGCGCTGAGGGCAGCCGTGGCGGCTCTTGCCTCGCCGTACTGCTCTTTTACGCTCAGAACGGGAATATCTTTGCCGAATACCGCATTCAAAGCGCCCTTTTCAAGCGCGTCAACGGACTTGTTGCCGTTGGCAAAGCCGCACACCGCGTCGATACCGTCGAGAGTAATGCACGCGTCGGCGCAGGCGTCCTTAATAGCCTTTTCAAGCGCCTTTTGTGAGCCGCTTATCTCAAACGCCTCAACGCTGCCGTGAGCCGTTGCGCAGCCCGCGATCTCCGCGAGGATCTCGGCGTTTCTCGCCTTTGCGGCGCTTTCCTTTTCAAGCACAAGCGTTACCGAGCCCTCACCCAGAGCGATACCTTCGCCGCTGTAGGGCTTGCCGCTGCCTGTAATGCCGAGACGCGCGCTCAAAGTTGATTCGATGTCGGTGTTCTCGTCGGTGCCTGCCGCGAGCATGACGTCGGCTTCGCCCGCCTTTATTACGTCAACCGCGTAGCAAACGCTCTGCAAGCCCGCCTGAATGCTGTTTGCGACCGTGGCGTTGTAGCCGCGGATGTTCGAGAAAATGCTAAGGTAGCCGCCTGCCGCGTTGTAAACGGTGTTGGGGAAGGCAAAGGCGCTGCCCTTTTCGGTGCCGTTTTTGATCGCGTTTATCTGGAAGTCGGCGATCTCCTTAAGAGGACCGTCGGCTGTTCCTATTACGATACCGATATTGTTTTCGTTTGTCTCGTCAACGGTGATCCCGGCGTTTTCAAGCGCGCTTACGCCGCTCAAAAGCTGAAGCTGGCTGAAGCGGTCAAGCTTGCGGAAGAACGCCATCTTGATACCGTGAGCCTTGAAGTCGGCTGAGGTGAACTGCGCGCGCAGTCCGTCGGATCCTTCCTCGCAGGGCGTTCCCAGCAACTTGCCTGCGCCCGTGATATAAACCTTTTCGTCAGTCTCTTTTTCGGGGAGCTGAGCGGGATTTTTTGAGAAGATGATGCTCGCGTTGTTGCCGCCGAACGCAAAGGAATTTGACATTACGTTTGTAACGGTCTTTTCTCTTTTTGTGTTGGGTACAAAGTCGAGCTTGCCCGCTTTTTCGGCGAGTTTGTCTAAATCCTCGGCGGTGTAGCCTATCGTTGGCGGAATAACGTTGTCGCAGACGGATTTTACCGAGAAAACAGCCTCGATAGAGCCTGCCGCTCCAAGACAGTGACCTGTCATTGACTTGGTGGAGCTTACCGATAGGTTGTCGCTGCCGTCAAACAGAGTGTGGAGCGATAAAAACTCAGCCTCGTCGTTTTTGGCGGTTCCCGTTCCGTGAGCGTTGATATAATCGATGTCGTTAAAATCCAGAGCGGAATTCTCTACAGCGCGCTTTATAGCCGCCATCTGTCCCATTCCGTCGGGGCGCGGAGCGGTTATATGGTGAGCGTCGCTGCTTACTCCCGAGCCGAGCACGTCGCAGTAGATTTTTGCGCCTCTTGCTTTAGCGTGCTCGTAGCTCTCAACGATAAGAACGCCCGAGCCCTCGCCTAAAGTGATGCCGCTGCTGCGGTTAAAGGGCGAGCAGCTGTCGGTGTCAAGGGCGTGCAGGGCGTGGAAGCCGCTGAACGCAAGGGATGAAAAGCTGTCGGTGCCGCCCGCAATAAACGCGTCGGCCTTGCCCGCGCGGATAAGGTCGCAGGCGTAGGCAATGCTCATCGTGCCCGCCGCGCAGGCGTTTACGATGTTGGCGGTGGTGCCGTTGAGGCCGAAGTGCTTTGCCACGTTGTTGGCTATCGCGGAAGCGGACATCTTCCAAATGTCCCCGGCGTCGCTTTCGCCGCCCTTTATTTCGTCGGTGTAGTATTTGTCTATGCTTGCCGCGCCGCCCACACAGCTTCCCAGGATAACGCCTATGCGGCTGCTGTCCTCGCTTTTGATGTCGAGCTTTGCGTCCTCCACTGCCTGAGCTGTCGCTTTGATGCATAACAGGGAAGAGCGGTCGTAGTTCTCGCTTGACAGCGCCTCGTTTGGAAGATCGACCTCGGCGCCCTTGTGAGCGTAGCAGTTAGCGGTGTCGACCGATTTAACGTCGTCGATACCTGTCACGCCGTTCACGGCGTTGCTCCAGCAGGTCTGCACGTCGTTTCCGAGCCCGCAGACAAGCCCCAAGCCCGTAACAACTACTCTTTTATCAGCCATATTTTACGCCTCTTTGTGAGTTTCTACATAGTTTGCGAGAGTCTCGATCGTCTGGAAATCCTCTCTGGGAGCGCCGGTCATGTCGATGCCGAACAGCTCGTCGATGCAGGCGATGATCTCGATAGAGTCGATAGAGTCAAGGCCGATGTCCTCGCCGAACAGCTCAGAGTCAAACTCAAGCTCGTCCTCGGGGATTCTGAGGGTGTCTACAAGTACCTTTTTGATTTTTTCTGCGATTTCGATGTTCATAATTAACTTTCCTTTCAGAGATTATTTGTTTTTATAGTAAGTGCTCAGCACTTATCGGCATAGGTTTCCTCAAAATACGTGCCTGTTCTGCCGTATTTCTTTTCAAGCTCGCCGTACAGCCTGCGCACCTCGTTCTGCGAGGTATGCATAAGCTCTTTGGCGTATTTTGAGTGGCGCATGTTTTCGGGACAGCGGCTTTCTATCGCCCTGCCGACAAGCGCGCGCTGACGCTTTCCGAAAAACATTTTATATCGCCCGTAAATGGCTATGGGTATTATCCTCGCGCCTGTTTTAGCGCTTAACAGCCCGGCGCCGCTTTTGAAGTCGAGCATTTTGCCCTCGCGGGCTATGGCTCCTTCGGGAAATATCAAAACAGATTCGCCCTGAGCGATAAGCTTTTCGCCCGTCTGGAACCACGACGCGTCAAGCGTGTCAAGGTCAATGGGAATGCTCTTTGTAAGCTTGATGAATTTTCCGTAACCGTCCTTGTCGTACCACTTGCGGCTGACAACCGAATACGGCTTGAACTTTTTGGCAACAGCCGCGCCGAAAACGCCGTCGAAGTGGTGAGTGTGATTCGCCACGAAAATGAACGGCTCCTTGCCCGCAAGCTTTTTAAGCTGCCTGTCCTGCCAGACTGTCTTGGGGCGGAGCGCCACGGTCACCGCGAGGTTGAGCAAGTGAACGAATATTTTGCTTTTAAGCCCATGTTTATTATGACCGCTCATGCCCTCACTCCTCATCTTCGCATACAAATACCGCTTATATTATACAAATACATCTCGCTCAGTTCAATGGACAAAATAACGAAAAATGTTACTTTTTGGACTTTTTTATGTGCTTTTGTAGAAAAAGTATTTTTTGCAAACGCTCTCTTTATGTTTGAAATAAAAAAGCAGAATAAAAGGTTACAGTTTTGTCACTAATCCATTGCCAAACACAAACATTAGTGGCACAATAAAATGAAAACAGAAAACATTAAATGAAAGGAAGTTTTGAATGGTAAAATCAATGACAGGTTTTGCCCTCTTCCTTGAGCACCTGTACCACAGTTTCGTCGGCATAGACGACGCTGCCCGCCAGAAGCTGCTTTTTCATCAGCTTATAGAGCGGCTTGAGCCATTTCTCGGCAACCTTGATCATCCAGTTTGCCATCGTTGCTCTTTTAAGGTCAAAGCCGTCGCGCAGCCATATCTTCTCCTGTCGCGCTAAGGGTACACCGTCCACATACTTTTGCGTCATCACGTCCGCGACCAGCGACGGCGACGCGTAGCTGTGCCTGATGAGCGGTTCGGGCGGCTGAACCGTGTAGATCCGTGTTACGCCCTTGTTTTTCTCACAATTGTCGCAGGTGTATGTGTAGGTGTAGTAATTGACGACCTTGATCTGTTTCCTGATGACGATGAGTTCCTTGCGCAGGAATTTCTTGCCCATTATACGCAGAGAATTGCCGCAGTTCGGACAATACCTTTCATCCTCAGGCAGTTCGAGAATGACGTCCTC
>NZ_JAHLQB010000068.1 GCF_018918205.1 Lachnoclostridium sp. MSJ-17
TGGTTGAAAACATTCTCGCCAACCTCAGTAAGTATGACCCCGCTTCCGTGGAGCGTCTCAGATACCAATGCCAGGAAGAAGTGAAAGAGATTCACGGTATGCTTCACTTTGAAGACGCCATTGACTGGCAGGAAGGTTGGGAGAATTGAAATATTATTCCGTATATTATCATGCCAACAAGGCAATAATATGAACAGGAGGTGAGCCGTTTGCAAATTGATATTCACCCTGAGAAAAAGCTGGTCTGCATCTGGCTTACCAAGGCGGAATCAGCGGACGCGTCGGCTCAGGAACAGCTCAGACCGCTCTATGACAGGTTCCGAAAACAGAAATTCCTTGTCGCCGTCTTTCGCTCGGGAGGTCAGGATCTGACGGAATTGACGAGCGAGCTGCTCCGCTACAACCGAAAGCTCTTTGCGGAACGCGAGGTCAGAGCTGGTAAAGAATCTGCATGACAAAAGACGCTGTCGCGGTGGCAGCGTCTTTTTCCTCTTGCTATTTTCCGAAAGCCGTGATACAATATTATCTAAAATATCACGCAAAGCAGGTGATGTAAATTGATAGAAAAATTTGACATTGCGGGCTACTGCCGTATCTCCGTTGACGAGGAGCAGAACCGCGACAACACCTCCATCGAGAACCAAAAGGCAATCATTGAGGATTATGTCCGGCAGAAATTCCCCGGCAGCAGTCTGACCTTCTACGAAGACCGCGACCGCTCAGGCTATACATTTGAACAGCGCGAGGGCTACCAGAAGATGCGCAAACAGCTTCTCTCCCATAAGCTTGACATTCTGATCGTCAAGGACTTCTCCCGATTCTCGCGCCGCAACAGCCGCGGCTTGGTGGAGCTGGAGGACTTGCGCGACTACGGCGTTCGCATCATCTCCATCGGCGACGGCATCGACTTTCCGAACGACGACGACTGGCTGAAGATACAGTTCCAGTTCCTCATCAACGAAATGCCCGTCACCGATACCTCGAAAAAGGTGCGCTCGGTCGTCAAGCGCCGTCAGCATGACGGCAAGTGGATCTGCGCCGCACCTTACGGCTACATCATCAATGCGCGGCAGGAATTTGAAATCGTCCCCACCGAAGCGGAGATCGTCCGCAAAATCTTCCGCCTCTATCAAAGCGGCATGGGCTATATGAAAATCGCTAATACCCTGACCGACGATGGGATTCCCACGCCGCGCATGTCTGAGCGTCAGCGCAAAGAAGCCGAGGGCAAGGAATACAAACGCAAGGTGAACTCCGCATGGTCGATCGTGACAGTACAGGGAATTCTGGAAAACGACTTCTACATCGGCACCATGCGCTCGAGCAAATACACGCGCAAGAAAATCAACGGCAAGGACGTCAAGCTCGACGAGAGCGAACATATCGTGATCGAAAACCACCATCAGGCGATCATCGGCTACCGCGAATTCGCCACGGTCAAAGCACTGATGGAGAGCCGCTCCAAGGGCAACTACCGCGGTCAGAAAAAATACGACAACGTCTACTCGGGCTTCCTCGAATGCGGCGACTGCGGCAGTCCGATGTTCGCCATGAGCCGTGCTGACTTGAAGGACGCCTACCGCTGCGGCACCTACCACCGGCGCGGCTTGAAGGGCTGCACAAGCCACCACATCCGCGTTGACAAGCTCGACGAAATCCTGAAAACCTATCTCCAAATGGTGAAAGACAACTCTGCGGAAATGCTGACGCAGCTAAACGCCGACCTCGCCAAGGAAGCGGAGGACATGAAGGAGCAGGACAGAAGCGAGGAAAACCTTGAGGAAATCCTGCTTGACCTGCAGGAGGAGCTGAAAGCGACCAAGCGTCAGCGCATCCGCGACATCATGAAGCACCCCGACCAGGAGGAAATGCTCGAGGAAACCTACGACGAATTGGAGGACGATCTCACGCGGCGAATCACGGGAATACAAAATCAGATCGACCTCACTGTTGACCGAAGAAATACCATCATCAGGGTAAACCGCACGGCAAAGCTCGCGCTCGAGGTATTCGACGACATACTCAACAAGGACAAGCTCGACCGCAGCGACCTGCAATTGATCATCGAGCGGATCCGCGTGTACGAGGATCACGTTGACGTTCAGCTCAAAGCGGACATTGACAGCCTGCTGCGCTGCGGAACGCTTGCCGAGGATATGGAGGAAGCTGCAAATTTTGATTCAGGCATCATGGATAACTTATCTGTCACACTCGTCTCGAAGGCAAAATGCCAAAAAGACAAGGTCTATGATGTCAATATTATCAGTGACGGTGACCCGCTGGAGATTTACACTGCTACCGACGGAGAGGTTATTTTCAAGAAATACTCGCCTGTCGGGGAGCTGAGCGAATTTGCGGGGCAGTATGCGGACGTAATCGCGCGGATAAGCTCTTTGCCGACTCTCATCTGCGATACCGACCACGTTATAGCGGCGGCGGGCGTTTCGAAGCGCGAATTTTTGGAGCGGCGGGTCAGCTCGATTCTCGAGAGCTACATGGACAACCGCAAAAGCTACGCCGCTACAAGCCAGACTCTCGGCAACGTTCAGCCGATTGAGGGCGTCGAGCACGACGCGGCGGTCATCTACCCCATTATCGCCTCAGGCGACGTTATGGGCGCCGTAGTTATGCTCACCGGAGAAGAAATGAAAATCCCGACGGGAGTTGAGATCAAGCTCGCTCAGTCTGCGGCGGCTTTTCTCGGCAAACAGATGGAAAACTAGCAAAAAAGCGGTACAGCCTGTGCTGTACCGCCTTACTTTTGCGATTGATTATTTATTGAAGATCGACATGATGTCGTAGAAGGTGTCGTCCTCATCGTCGGTGGTGTCCTTGGTCGCTCTGGACGTTGTCTTTGTCTCAACGGGAGTGTCAACGATAACGTTGTCAACGGGCGCCGGAGCAGGCTGCTCGCCGGGAGCGCCGAATCCTGTAGCGATAACGGTAACGCTCATCTCGTCGTTCATCTTGTCATCGATAACAGCACCCCAAATGATGTTCGCATCCTCGCTGACCTTGTCCTTGATCATGGTAGCGGCAGTGTCGATATCCTCGAGGCTGATATCCGAGGAAGCGGTGATGTTGATGATAACGCCCTTTGCGCCGTCGATAGAGGTCTCGAGCAGCGGAGAGGAAATAGCCTTTGTAGCGGCGATCTTCGCCTTGTCCTTGCCGGAAGCCTTGCCCATGCCCATGTGAGCGTTGCCGGCGTCCTTCATTACGGAGGTAACGTCCGCGAAGTCAAGGTTGATCAGACCGGGAAGAAGGATCAGGTCGGAAATACTCTGAACACCCTGTCTGAGAACGTCGTCTGACATTTCAAACGCGTTGAGAAGTGTGATGGTTGTGTCGGAAACCTTCTTGAGTCCCTCGTTAGGAACGATGATCAGCGAGTCTACGCAGGGAGTGAGCTCTGCGATGCCCTGCTCAGCCTGAGTCATTCTCTTTTTGCCCTCAAAAGCGAAGGGCTTTGTAACTACGCCGACGGTGAGGATGCCGAGATCCTTGGCGATTTTTGCGATAACGGGAGCTGCGCCTGTACCGGTGCCGCCGCCCATACCTGCGGTTACGAATACCATGTCGGTGTCCTTGAGGAGCGCTGCGATCTCGTCCTTGCTCTCCTCAGCGGCGCTCTGACCGATTGCGGGGTTTGCGCCGGCGCCCTTGCCTCTTGTCAGCTTCTCGCCGATGTGTATCTTCTGCGTAGCCTTTGAAAGACGGAGCACAGGCTCGTCGGTGTTGACCGCGATGAACTCAACGTTCTTGATACCTGTGGTGACCATTCTGTTGACAGCGTTGCCGCCGCCTCCGCCTACGCCTATTACTTTAATTTTCGGGGTGTACTCATTTTCCAGTTCCAGCTCAAAAGCCATTTTGTTGTCCTCCTTAACGCAATCTTATCTATCACAGAAAAGTGCCTAATTTCGTATTATACATACTTATGTTACTATATTATCACACTATCGTGAAAATATCAATGGGTTTTAGGGTATTTTTTAAGTAATAAATTTTTGTTTTTCGGGTCTAGTACTCGGGAACCTCGCCGTCATAGCCGTTATCCTGAGAACCGCCGCCATCGTAGCCGCCGTTATCGTAGCCGCCGTTATCGTAGCCGCCGTCGCCATTGTTGTCGTTCCAGTCGTTGTTGTCGTCGCTCCACTCGTCGGAATTATCCTCCCAGTTGTAGACGCCGTACAAGCCGTACAGATCGTCGGAATAATCGCCCCAGTCCGTGCCTTCGCCCGAACCGTCGGCAGGTCCTGTAGTTGACGGAACCGAACCCGAGGTCGCCATCGTAGCCTGCGGAACCGTTGCCGCGGGAACGTAGTGCGACATTTTATTCTTGGCGCAGGTCGAAACGTCGAGATTTCCGTAAACCTGACCCGTGTTGTTGGGATCGAGCTTTTTCTCGATGATCGCCTGAGCGGTGCGCAGCTTGTAGTCCAGATCCTCTGCGACGCCGAGGTTGATATTTATCCTGCCGTCGTAATTGACGGTGATAGCAGTCGTGTCGGTCACGTCGAATCCGACGATGTTCGTGAAGTTGTTATCCGACAGGCTGGTTGCGACCGTGTTGAGCAGCTCGGGTACCGACGGGTCGTCAAACTTGATGTACTCGCCGACCTCCTTGCCGGTAACCTCGCCGCAGATCAGCTCGGGAAGTCCCTCGGGCTTTGTGTCGACGCGCTCAAGCACCCTGCCCTTCGCGCTTATGAGCAGGTAGTTGTTGCCCTCGGTCATGTAGTACGCGGGAACCGCGTCTGTGATCGTTATCGTGATAGTGTCGGGTATATTGAAATCGACGCGGGCGTCCTCAACATAGGCAAAGTTGTCGATGATATCCTGCGGCGTGCTGTTCATCTTCGCGATGAAAATGTTCTGCTGCAGGGAAACGTTGCTGTAGCCGATGATCTGGTCGTCATAATAGTATGAGCAGCCCTCGACGATGATATTCTCCGTCTTGAAAAGTACCGTGAAGCTGAGAATAACGCCTATCGCGATTACCGTGAGCAGAATCGCCGCTGTGATAAGGATACGGCGGATGCGTATCTGCTTTGTGGTCATCGGCTTTTTGTTGCGGCGGATAGTCTCGGTCTCCTGCTTGCGGATAACCTTTGCGCGTCTTTCGCGGCGCTGCTTCTCGCTGTACTCGTCTATGTAATAGCCGTCCTCAAAATCCTGCGGCTTGAGGTTGCGGATCTTCTCCTCGCTCTCGCGGCGGAATTTCTCCTCACGGCTGATTTTTTGAAATTTTGCGGTCTTGCCCGAATTAACAACTTCCTCGATTTTGCTCGCGGAAGGCTTTGCGGGCTTCTCGTCGGTTTGTTTTTTTGATTTTGAAGAGGATTTTTTCGCCCGTTTTTCCTGCTCCTTATGGAACTTCTGCGCCTGCTTCGCGTTTTCCTTACGCTGCCGCGCCAGCTCCTTTTTTTCTTTTGAGCTGAGTGCCATGGGCATACCTCCTTTTTCTCAGAATTCCTAATCAAGGCAAGCGGTGCGCAAATACCGCTTATTGCCCTAAACTTTTTTTATGTCCGCCCCGAGGGATGAGAGAACCAGATCAAGATTCTCGTAACCGCGCTCGAGGTAACGCAGTCCGCCGATCGACGTGCTGCCCTCAGCGCATAGTGCCGCCGTGACAAGCGCCGCGGCTCCTCTTAAATCCGTTGCCTCGACCGCCGCGCCGTAGAGTCTTTGTACGCCCTCTACGACGGCGACCCTGCCCTCTGTCCTGACGGACGCGCCCATTCTCATAAGCTCGGGTATGTGCCGGTAGCGGTTCTCAAATATGTTTTCGATAAAAACCGTAGTTCCGTCCGCAGCGCATGCCGCCGCCATCAGCGGAGCCTGAGCGTCTGTCGGAAAGCCCGGGTACGGCATTGTGCGGACGATACGCATTGAGCGCAGCCGCTTGGGAGCCTTGAAAACCATGCCTCGGTCGCTGAGCTTTACGCTGCAGCCGCCCTCCTCAAAAACCGGAATGACAGCCCCGAGGTGGCTCGCGACAGCTCCCTTGAGAATGATCTCAGAGCCTGTTACCGCCGCGCAGGACATCAGAGTCGCCGCGACGATACGGTCGGGAATTATTGTATGAGCTGCGCTGTGCAGCGAGGATACGCCCTCGATGACGATAACGCCCTCGCCCGCGCCGTAGATGCCGGCGCCGCATTTATTTAAGTAATCGGCAAGGTCGCGGATCTCCGGCTCCCTCGCCGCGTTTGATATCGTAGTCGTGCCGTCCGCCAAAGCGGCGGCGATCATAGCGTCCTCAGTCGCTCCCACGCTCGGGAACGATAGGGCAATTTTAGCTCCGCGCAGTCCGTAAGGCGCTCTGCATTCGAGCACGCCGTGCTTTTCCTCGATCTCGGCGCCAAGCTCACGCAGCGCCTTGAGGTGCATATCGATCGGCCGCGGACCTATCTCGCAGCCGCCGGGAAAGCTCAGTCTTGCTCTTCCCGTCCGCGCGAGCACCGCTCCCAGAAACACGATCGAGCTGCGCGTTTTTCGCATAAGCGAATCGGGGATCCCGTACTCGTTCACCCCGTCGCAGCTGATAAGCAGCGCGTTTCCGCTTCGCCGGACACTGCCGCCGAGATAGCGCAGAATCTCGCATGACGCCTCGACGTCCGAGAGCTGCGGACAGTTGAAAATGACGTTTTCGCCCTTTGTGAGAAGGGTAGCCGCTATTACCGGGAGCGCGCTGTTTTTCGCGCCCTGAACCTCCGTCTCACCCTCGAGCCGCTGCCGTCCCGCAATCAATAACCTTGACATACTGACACCCTCTTTTCAAGAATACAGTATATCATATGTTAAAACGCGGGGTTCGTGAGTTTTACTTTCTGCTTTCGAGCGTCTTTTTCACGATCGCGTAAATGCGCTCGCCGGCGTTTGTGATAGCCATACGCTTTGCGCACTCGCTGTATTTTCTGAGCTTTTCGCGGTCGGAAAGCATTTCATCGACCTTTTTGGTCAGCAGCTCGCCTGTAAGATCGCTCTCCTCGATCAGCTCCGCGGCTCCGGCGTTTACAAGCGCCATAGCGTTGTGGTACTGATGATTCTCCGCGACGTTCGGCGAAGGGATAAGGATAGCGGGCTTGCCCATTGCCTGCAGCTCGCTGAGCGTGATAGCTCCCGCGCGGCAGATAACCAGATCGGCTGCTGCCATGCACTCTGGCATATTGTCGATATACGGTCTTATGTCGAGATTCGGAGCCTTGCTCAGATCGGCGCCCTTCTCCTCAACGAGCGACGGGAAAAATCCGCCGAACTTTCCGTAAGCGTGAATGTGCTGATATCTTCCGTCGATTCCGCTGCGCGCCACGATGTCGGCAACCGCCTCGTTGACCTTCTGAGCGCCGAGACTGCCGCCGAAGGACAGAATAACCGGGCGCTGGTCAAGACCGAGCTTTTCACGTGAAAGCTCCTTGTCGGCGGTGAGAATTTCGCCGCGGACAGGGTTTCCGGTCACCGCGACGTCAACGTCGGGGAAATATTTCTTCGCCGCCTCGACTGCGAGCATGACCTTCTCAACGCGCTTTCTCAGCAGCTTGTTTGTAACGCCCGGATAGGCGTTCTGCTCGTGGATAAGACAGGGTATTCCCAGCTTTGCCGCCGATCGCACAACGGGACCCGAAACATAGCCGCCCGTGCCGATGCAGATGTCGGGCTTGAACTGTTTTATGATTTTCTTAGCCTGAGCCGACGAGGAAACGGTTCTGCCTAGAGTCCTGATGTTCTCGACCGCCGCCTTTGGCTTGAGGCTGCGCTTGAAGCCGCTTATAGTGATGGACTTTATCTCGAAGCCCGCCTGCGGAACAAGCCGCTGCTCCATTCCGCCCTCGTTGCCGATAAAAAGGAACTCGGTGTCGGGGCGCTTGGATTTGATATAGCCTGCGATAGCGAGAGCGGGATTGATGTGACCCGCCGTACCGCCGCCCGCGAGTAATACTTTCATAGAAACCTCCAAAATTACTGCCGTTCAATATTTGCCGTTCTCGAAATTGAGAGCACGATGCCCATCTGCGCCAGAAGCATGATCAGCGAGGAACCGCCGTAGCTGAAGAACGGAAGGCTGATACCTGTGTTCGGCAGCCAGTCGGTGATAACGAGAATGTTGAGGACGACCTGAATGCCGATCTGCGAGGTCAATCCGATACCGAGCAGCTTTCCGAATTTATCCTTTGAACGCAGAGAGAGCGTGATTCCTCTCCATACGAGCAGAGCAAAAATCAGGAGGATGATCGCCGCGCCGATAAGTCCGAGCTCCTCGACGACTATCGCGAAGATGAAGTCGTTCTGCGGCTCGGGCAGATAGAGGTACTTCTGGCGCGACTGTCCGAGGCCGAGTCCCCACAAGCCGCCCGAGCCTATCGCGTAGAGCGAGTTTCGGGTCTGCCATGTGGTTTGCCACATTTCCTCGGTTGTGTATTCGAGCGCCTGACCCCAGCCGTCCATTCGGCTCATAGCGTAGCTCAGACCGCCCGTCACCGCGAGCACAAGCACCAGACCGCCGAGGATTACTCCGCCGATAAGCAGGTACTTTGTTTTCATTCCGCCGATATAGAGCATCAGTACGGTGAGCATACCGATGATTACGATACCCGAGTAGTGCGGCTCAAGAAACAGCAGCATCGCGATCGAGCCGAATACAATGATGCCCGGCAGCACGCTGAACTTCGCGAGCTGCATCTTGTCGTAGTACTTGCTCGCCCAGTGTGCGAAGAACAGGATAACCGCGAATTTCGCGATCTCTGAGGGCTGGATATTGAACATGCCCAGAGGTATCCAGCGCTTTACGCCGCCGTCGCCCGCGGGAAGCACGAGTACCGCAAGCAGACAGACATATGCTATGCCGAGTACGAGCGGCGCTATCTTGTGGAGCTTGTTGTAGTTGAAAAAGGACATTACGCCCATGGCGATTATGCCGACTACGACGAATATCAGCTGACGGATAAGGAAGTAGTAGCTGTCGTTCTGGGTGTAGTAGGCGAAGGCGTAGCTTGCGGAGAACATCATAATCGTTCCTATTGTCAGCAGAACGAGCAGGATTATGCAGAACGGCAGGTCGATTCCCATGCCGATACCGAACCACTTGGCGTTCTTCATCTTGCGCTGACGAGAGGGTCTGATGAACAGCTTCTCCTTCTTTGCCGCCTGCGACGCCTTGTACTCATCGTCGTAGATGCGGTTAACGTCGCCCTTATACAGTAATTTTCTGTTTGGAGCCATATTTTACCTCCAAAGGAATATTTATTGGTTTATCTTGTGATCATACTCCGAAGAGCACAAGCAGAAACGCGCCCGCTCCGAAAAGAGCAGTGACCGCGCTGAATACGGCGACGATCTTGACCTCGCTCCAGCCGCACATCTCAAAGTGGTGATGGATCGGGCTCATCTTGAACAGACGCTTGCCGTGGGTGAGCTTGAAGTAGCCGACCTGCAGCATTACCGAGAACATCTCGCAGAGGTAAACGATGCCGAGCGGAAGGAGAAGTATGGGCATATTGACCGCGAACGCGAGAGCGCACACTGTGCCGCCGAGGAAGAGCGAGCCTGTGTCGCCCATGAATACCTTAGCGGGGTGGAAGTTCCATACCAAAAATCCGAGGCAGGCTCCGGCGACAGCCGCGCTTACGGCGGTGATGCCGAGCGAGTAGAGCTTGCTTGCAATAAGCATGAAGCTTACGGCGACGAAGAAAGTGATCGAGCCGTCAAGACCGTCGACGCCGTCGGTGAGGTTTACCGCGTTGACTACGCCGACGATAACGATCGCCGCGATGATGTAGTAGAAGAATCCCAGATCGACAGAGCCGACGAAGGGAATGATCGTTGAGGTACCGTAGCCCGCGATTCCGAGCGTCGCGAGATACGCGCCCGCCACCGCGAACTGCAGAACGAGCTTCTGAATGGCGGTGAGTCCGAGGTTGCGCTTCTTGACTACCTTGGTGTAGTCGTCAACAAAGCCGATAAGACCGTTGGCGAGCGCAAGGCCGAGACCTGCGAAGATGAAGGTGACCTCGCGGCTGATATCCGAGAAATAGGTCTCGATGAACGAGGAGCCCGTGAGCATGTAGACCACAGTGCTGATTACCGACACCGCGGCTATGGCGATGATGAACATGATACCGCCCATGATCGGTGTACCCTGCTTGCTCTTGTGCCACTTGGGGCCTTCCTCAAGTATCGTCTGCCCGAAATTGAGCTTGTGCAGGAAGGGAATCAGAAACTTTCCCGTCACAGCCGAAATCAGGAAGGCAGCGATTGCCGCGCAAAACGTCCATATTCCGTAAACTAACATATTTACCGTTCCTTTCATTTTCGCTTATATGACAAATAATCTCAATACTATTTTAGTCGCTGTTGCCGTCGCTGGTGTTCGCTGCGAAGGTCACGCTGACGACCGTTCCTCTCGGAACCTCGGCGCCCTCGGCGATACTCTGCGCTACCGCAACTCCGCCCGAGCTTACAGCGCCCGAATAGCTGACGTTCAGTCCCGCCTGCAGCGCGACGCTGTTCGCCTCGTAAGCCGCGCAGCCGATGAAGCTCGGCACGGTGACCTTTTCGGGCTGGTTGCCCTCGGTGTAGAGCACGACGTTTGAACCCGCCGCGACCTGTGAGGATACCTGAGGAATCTGTGAGAGTACGGTTGAACCCGTGCCAATAATGGTGGCGATGAAGCCGTCGGCTTCAGCCTTCTTGAGCGCCTCGTCAACAGAGAGAGTGGTATAGTCGCCCATGCTGACGTTAAGGTACGCGAGATCCTCGTCGGAGTAATCCGTCTTGACCTCGAGGTACGGAAGCAGCTCCGTCATGATATTGATGAAGATAGGCGCCGCGATCTGGGAGCCGTAGTACGCTCCGCCGTCGGGGGTATCGAGGAAAACAAGCAGCGCGATCTGCGGATCGTCGGTGGGAGCGATTCCGCAGAAGGACGAGATGTAGTCCTTCTCAAACGAGCTCTGCTTCTTTTCAACGCCGATCTTCTCGGAGGTACCGGTCTTGCCGCCGGTCTTGTAGCCTGCTACGTAACCGCCCGAGGCTCCGTTGACCTCAGGATACGCCGCGAGCATATCACACATTTTCTTTGAGGTCTCGTTTGAAATAACCTGACGCTTGACCTTCTTCTCCATCGTCTTTACGACGTTGCCCTTGGAGTCGGTTATCTTTGAAACAACGTAGGGCTGGAGAACATAACCGCCGTTGCAGACAGCGGCGCAGGCTGTTATCATGCTCAGAGGAGTGATATTGAAGTTCTGACCGAAGGACGCAACCGCCAAGTCGACCAGACCCATCTGACCCTCAGGCCAGAAGCTGTCGTCAGCCTCACCGGGAAGATCTATGCCCGACTTCTCCGAGAAGCCGAAGGCGGTGTAGTAGTCGCGGAACTTGTCTATTCCTACGAGCTGTCCTATCTGAATGAACGCGGGGTTGCAGGAATGGCAGAAGGATTCGAGGAAGGTCTGGGTGCCGTGACCCGAGGTTACCGAACAGCCGATGTCGTAGTCCTCGACGCGCATGTAGCCGCCGCAGGTAAAGCGAGAGCTGTCGGTGATTTTGCCCTCCTCAAGAGCCATTGAAGCGGTACACATCTTGAATACCGAACCGGGCATGTATGTATCCGCAACGCACTTGTTTCGCCACATCGCCGCGAGGGATTTGCTCTCCTCGGCGTCCTGCTCGTTCTCGGGAAGCTCCTTTATCTTGAGCATCGTTTCGGCAGGAAGGGTGTACGGGTCGTTGAGGTTGTAGCCGTTGGCTGTGACCATCGCGAGAATCGCGCCCGTGTTTACGTCCATCGCGATGCATACGCCGCGGTTGAGAACGTTGTTGTCGATTATCGCCTGAGCCATGTGCTTTTCGCAGATGCTCTGTATTCCCTCGTCGATCGTGAGGTAGATGTTTTTTCCGTCCTCGCTCTCGACGTTCTGTTCAAACTGGAAGGGCATGTTGGTGCCGCGCGCGTTCTTTGCGGTGACGATACGTCCCGGTGTGCCCGAGAGGTAGTCGTCGTACTTGTACTCAACGCCCTCAAGTCCCTGTTCGTCCGCGCCGGTGAAGCCGATTACGCAGGAAGCGAGGTCGTCCTTGGGATAGTAGCGCTTGTAGTCGTCAAGCAGCTGAATGACCGCTCCGCAGTCGTAGTCCTTGGTGAGCTTTTCCTGAAGCTCCATGACCTGATCGCGCTGCTCAACCTCGACCTTGCGCTTGACTACGGTGTAGTAGTTCTGCTGCTTTGTCTTTTCGAGAACGTTCTCGTAGTCGAGCCCGAGGATTTCCGAAAGACCCTTAGCCGCAGCCTGACGCTGCTCGTCGTTCTCAAAGTTTATCGGCGCGAGCACGACCTGCCACACCGAGGCGCTCTCGGCGAGCGTGGTGCCCTTCGCGTCGTAAATCGAGCCGCGCTTGGCTGTGAGAACCGTATCGCTGAGCTGCTGGTTTACGGCTTTTTCCTGAAGCTCGCTGCCCTGCACCATCGTCAGAAACGAGAGCCGCAGCAGCGTCGCTCCGAAGCCTACGATGAGTATCAGGATGATGAGAACCGCCGTTCTCTGGCGCAGCCGCTGGTTCGGTCCCTTGTCGGCGCGCTTTTTGGGAGGTGTTGATTTTTTCTTGTTATCTTCCAAAATATACTCCTTCCACCGCAATCATGTATTAGTTCACAGCAAAGTATTGAATAAAATCGCTATTTTGCATTTGCCCTCTATAAACAAGGAAAAGAGCCAAGACATTTTAAGCCTTAACTCTCATTCTGATATGTCAGTTCATTATATTTAATTTCAATGAATGTTATGACCAAAGATTTTTAATTGAATCGATAAACTTGGTGAAAATATTTTCACTCTTCTGTACGCTTACCTCCGCTTTGTCGCCGCCTTCGAGGGAGATAAATTCCTTCTGGGCATTCGATGCTTTGGTCATGCCGAGTGAAGCGGCATATTTTTCGATCTCCGCATTTGAGAGATTCGCTTCGAGCTTCATCTGGTTCTGAGTATAGATGCTCTGGGTGTCCTCGAGGGTCTCCTGAGCCGAAATGATCTGCTGGTTGAGCTCTGTGAGCTGCACCTGACCGACGATGATAAAACCGATGATCACGGCGACTACCGCTGCGCTTGCTCCGCCGAGCAAAAGCTTTAAGGGGTTATGCCTGCGGCGTCTGGACTTGAGCTTGTCCTCCTCGGAAAACTCGACCACATTATTTTTTACTTTTTTCTTAGGCTTTCTGACGGGTTCTTCCTCACGGCGCTTGGGAGCGGCGGAGGAGTATGTATTTTCCTCGTCAAAAAGGTTTAAGTCATAAGCAGCATTGTTGTTATATGCCATTGGATTGCACCTTATGCCTTTCTCTATACAAAATTTTCACAAAACACACTTTTTCGCTGACGTTTCAGAAATAAGTCAGCAATTTAATTCTTTGAAGTCAAAAAGTTTCAAAGTTTTAACAATTTGATTTCAGAATTCACACACAATCTGTCCGAAATTACGGTTTCAAGCCGTTTTTACCGGATATCTAGTCATAACAGGCTTGTAAATCACAAGCGGTTGTAGCTGTAATATTATTTACAGTTTTGTTATATTTTACACCAAAACTCGGCGTTTGTCCATAGCTGAGAGGAAAAAACTTAAATTTTTTCGCATATTCTCAACTTTGCACTCCTCGCTCTGGGGTTTTCCGCCAATTCTGTTTCATTTGCACAAACGGGTTTTTTATTGACTAATTTTGCTTTTGGGGTGTTTCCGCAGACGCAGACCGGGAAGTCCTTGGGGCATGTGCAGCCCCTGCACCACTGAGCCATCTGCTGCTTCACTATCCTGTCCTCGAGCGAATGGAAGGTGATAACAGCAAGCCTTCCGCCGCTGTCCAAAAGCTCAAACGCGTTCTCAAGTCCGCGCGTCAGCTCTCCGAGCTCGTCGTTGACCGCGATACGTATCGCCTGAAATGTCTTTCGCGCAGGGTGACCGTCGCGCCTTACCTTCTGCGGCACGTTCGCCTTAACGATTTCGGCAAGCTCAAACGTCGTTTCGAGCGGCTTTTGCTCACGGGCGGCGATTATTCCCTTAGCGATAGAGCCGGCGTATTTCTCCTCGCCGTACTCAAACAAAATCCTGCGCAGCCCCTCATACGGCAGGGTGTTTACAAGCTCAGCCGCCGTCGTACCCTTCTGGCTCATGCGCATATCGAGCGGCGCGTCCTCGTGAAATGAAAATCCTCTTTCAGCTGTGTCAAGCTGATGTGAGGAAACGCCGATATCGAGCAGCACTCCGTCGACCCTGTAGAGCTTTCTCTGCGCGAGCAGCTCGCGCATATCCCCGTAGTTTCCCTTGACGATGATCGAATTCTCGTTCTTTGCGAAACGCTTTGTAAGCGTCTGAATCGCGTCGGGGTCGCGGTCGATCGAGATCAGTGTGCCGCCGCGGAGGCGTTTGAGTATCTCGCTCGAATGACCGCCTCCGCCCGCAGTTCCGTCCACATATATTCCGTTTTCTTTTATTGCGAGTCCTTCGATTGCTTCTTCGAGCAGGACGGGCTTGTGGGAAAAATCCATAACGCCTCCTAGAACACGAAGTTCTCCAGCGCCTCTTCAAGCACCGGCTGCTGTGACAGCATGAACTCGTCATATACCTCTCTGCTCCAGATCTCGATTCTTGTGTCCATTCCCAGCACAAGCGCCTCGCCCTCGATTTTGGCGATCTTGCGCAGAGCTGGAGGAATCACGAACCGTCCCTGAGCATTCGGAGTCACTTCGGACGCGGTCACGGTGAAGTTGTACTGCATAGCCATCGCCTGCTTCGCGGGAAGCTGACGGATGCGCGCGGAGATATTCTCGTACTCCGACTTTGACATCACCTGAACGCATTTTGCGTTGAAGCCGTTCGCGACAATGAAGCTCTCGCCGAGCTCCTCGCGGAATTTTGCGGGCAGCACGATCCTGCCCTTGGAGTCTATATTATGGTTTGACATACCCAAAAACACGCTTGCCCACCTCCGTATCGCGATTTTCAGCATCCGATTGTCACTCAATGACACAAAGTGACACCGATTAACACCATTATAACCTATAAGGCTCCAAAAATCAAGCAGATATTACAAATTAATAAAATTTTCGTTATTATTCCCAAATTCCTCCGTCAGGTTATAAAACACATGCAAAATGATCGGTTTTGACCTCTTTCATGCAAAAAACAAAAGGCCCGACTCTCCGTCAGACCTTTCAAAAGTATTTGGATTATTACTTTTTCTGAGAATTTGCGAGCGTTGAACGCGTCTTTTTGATGTCGGTGAGCTGTGTTGAAAGGCTCTCCTCGGCGCGCTTGAGAATGCCGTCGGCATAAACGTTGGCGGCCTTGCGGATCTCGGCGGACTTAGCCTTGGCGTCGTCCACGATCTCCTTTGCCTTAGCCTGCGCCTCACGAACCAGCTCGTTCTGGTTGAGCATGATCTTCTTGCGCTCCTCTGCGGCGCGGATAATATTCTCCGCCTCGCTGTTTGCCTCGTTGAGAATCTGCTTTCTGTCGGCAACGATGTTCTTAGCCTGTCTTACCTCGGCGGGCATAGCGTCCTGTATCTGAGCGATAATCTCAAACACCTCGTCGCTGTTGACCATGACCTTGCCGCCCGAGAGAGGTACGGCTCTGGCATTGTCAACCAGATTCTGTAAATCTAAAATCAAATCATCAACTTTCATTTTCTTCCACTCCTTATCCTTATATGTTAAGTTGTAATTTTCTTTATAATAAAAAGCAGTTACTTTTTATCCCTTAATCTGCCGACGATCCTGTCGTGTACACATTCCGGCACGAAATTGCTGATATCGCCGCCCATTGAGCCGATTTCCCTTACCATGCTCGAGCTAAGATACATCAGATCGGAATCCGCCGTGATGAAAATTGTCTCGAGGTCGGGATTGAGCTTCTTGTTGGCAATAGCCATCTGGAACTCGTACTCGAAGTCGGAAACCGCTCGCAGACCCTTGACGATCGCGTTGACGCCGCGCTCGCGCGCGTATTCGGCAAGCAGACCGTCGAAGCCAGCGATTTCGACATTGTCCAGATCCTCCGTGACCTGACGGAGCAGATCCATTCGCTCCTCAACGGAGAAGGTCGGGGATTTTGATGAATTTATAAGAACCGCTACGATCACCTTGTCAAACATTTTTGCCGCTCTGCGGATCACCTGAAGATGCCCGAGCGTGACAGGGTCGAAGCTGCCCGGATAGATTACCGTTCTTTTCATTTCACAAAATCCTCATGCCTGTATGTGCTTATTTTTATTTTACCATAGCGATACTGTCTGTCAAGTACAAAATCACCGTATTTTGACAAAATTTCCTCATTTAAAGGATTTTCCGCTATGATAACGCCCGTTTCCTTCATATGAGATACGACTTTTTCGAGCGCGGACTGCAATATTCCCTTGCCGTAGGGCGGGTCAAGGAACACAATGTCGAATTTTTCCGTGTTCATCGAGAGGAAGCTCTGCCAGTCGAGACGGCACACCTTGGCGTTGGGCTCAAGGCTGGTCGACTTGAGGTTCTGACGTATGATATCGACGCTTTTCTTTGCGCTGTCGACAAAGACCGCCTCCTTAGCGCCGCGACTGAGAGCCTCAATGCCCATCTGCCCGGAGCCTGCAAAGAGGTCGAGAAACGCCCTGCCCTCTGTTTCGAACTGTATGATTGAAAAAACCGCTTCCTTCACCCTGTCTGTGGTCGGACGAACGTCCTCGCCCTCAAGGGTCAGCAGCCGTCTGCCGCGCGCGGTACCTGTGATCACTCGCATAAAATCTTCCTTTTAGACTGTTTAATGTATTATATCATACATTTTTCTTTTTTGCAATAAAATTATCGTGAGAGGGCGTGAATCTGATTTTATAATTGATTTGTTGGAGCGGTGAAGGTATGTAAACAAATGTAGGGGCTTGCATTTGTAGGGGCTTGCATTGCAAGCCCGCTGAACCAACGCTGTTTTCTTGTCCATAAGTTGATAAAAAAGCAATGTTTTGAGCAGCAACCCCGGGCGAGCAATGCTCGCCCCTACAAATGATTACAAAACGATTAACAAATCAGATTCAGGTGATCGCCGGAGTTCAACTCTCTTCCGCGTGAAAATACCTGTAGACCGCGAGCGCGCTGTCCTTTGTCATCTTCGGAGCCGCCTCAAGCTCCTCCAGATCGGCCTTGCTGATGTTGTCGACCGTGCGGAAGTATTTGAGCAGCGCCTTTGCCCTCACCTCGCCGATCCCCTCTATTGAAGTGAGAGAGCTGCGGAAGGTGTTCTTGCTGCGGCGCGCGTGGTGGTATCCGATAGCGAAGCGGTGAACCTCGTCCTGCATTTTGCTCAGGAATGTAAAAAGCTGTCTGCGCGAATTTATCGCGATCTCGCCGCCGTCGCCCGTAACGGCGCGCGTGCGGTGCTTGTCGTCCTTGACAAGACCGAACAGCGGCACGTCGATACCGAGCTTGTTCATTACCTCTCTGACCGCGTGTACCTGTCCCGCGCCGCCGTCGAGAAGAATCAGATCGGGCAATCTGCCGAAGCCCTCGGCGTTCTCAGCCCTGCGGTACTCCTCAAAGCGCCGCGTAAGAACCTCAGCCATTGAAGCGTAGTCGTCCTGACCCTCAAAGCCCTTGATTTTGAACTTTTTATAGGCGGATTTGAGCGGTCTGCCGTTCTGATAGACGATCATTCCCGCGACGTTTTCGCTGCCGTTGAGGTTCGAGATATCGTATGACTCGATGTACTCGGGCAGAGCGTCAAGTCCGAGCACCTCTTTGAGCTCCTCAAGCACTCCGTACTCGCGCACGGTTGCGCCCTTTTGCTGGGCGAGCGCCTCGGCGGCGTTTGAGCGGCACATGCTCACAAGCTGAGCCTGCTCTCCCCTCTTGGGCGCAGTCAGGCTAACCTTATTTCCGCGCTTTTCACTCAGCCAGCGCGCGACCTCGTCCATACCGTCCCACTCAGTATCTACGGCGACATTCTTAGGCACGTCGGGACGTAGAGTGTAGTAACGGAGAATAAACTCCTCGGTATCGCCTTCGCCGCTGTCGACGATGAAGCTCTCGCGGTCAAACAGCCTGCCGCCCTCGAAGCGGAACACCTGGAAGCAGGTCTTTGCTCCGTCGGAAAACGCTGCTATAACGTCCTCGTCGAGCACCTTGTTGGCAACGACCTTCTGCTTGTCGCTCATCTTCTTAACGGCGGCGATTTTGTCCCTTATCCTCGCGGCGCGCTCAAATTCGAGATTCTCCGAAGCCTGTTCCATCTGCTCTGTGAGCTGCTTTACGGAATTCGACGAGCCGCCCTTGAGAAAGTCCAGCGCCTGCTCCATGCTCTCGCGGTAATCGGAGAGCTTTACCCTGCCCGTGCAGGGAGCCATGCACTGCTTGATATGGTAATTAAGACAGGGACGCGCCTTGCCGAAATCCTGAGGGAATCTGCGGTTACAGGTGGGAAGCATGAATATCTTGTTTGCCTCCTCGACCGCGCTCTTGACGTAGTAGCTGCTCTTGTACGGCCCGATGTAGGTCGCGCCGTCGTCCTGCTTTTGCAGCACATAGCTGAGCTTTCCCCAGTCTCCCGCTCCGACGCGGATATAGGAGTAGCCCTTGTCGTCCTTGAGAAGGATATTATATTTCGGGGTATGCTGCTTTATAAGGCTGCACTCGAGGATCAGCGCCTCAAATTCGCTGTCGGTGATGATATACTCGAAGCTGTCCACGTTGTCAACCATGCGGCGCACCTTTTCGGCGTGGTTGTTCTGTGAGCCGAAGTACTGACTTACGCGGTTCTTGAGCGCCTTAGCCTTGCCTATATAGATTATCTCGCCGTCCTTTGCGTGCATTATATACACGCCCGGCAGCAAAGGCAGAGCCATTGCCTTTTTTCGCAGCTCGGAAAGTTTGGGATTCATGTGATTTCCTTCCGGTTTAAAAATAAAACGGGCGAAGTTACTTCGCCCTAAAAATAATGCTTGTTTATGATTCTGATTACTCAGCGAAGCCGCTCTCAACCAGAGCCGCAAGTCCCTCAACAGCGTCAGTCTCGTCGGAGCCGTCAGCAATGATCTTGATCGTAGTGCCGCCGATGATGCCCAGTGAAAGCACACCGAGAAGGCTCTTCGCGTTAACGCGGCGTTCTTCCTTCTCTACCCAAATGGTAGCCTTGTACTCGTTCGCCTTCTGAATGAAGAATGTCGCGGGACGAGCGTGAAGTCCGGCCTTGTTCTGAACTAAAACTTCCTTAACATACATTTTTATTACCCTCTTCTCTAAATACATAAATTTAGTTTCGTAGTTTACCCTCGGAAGGGACTTATAACGCTACTATTATAATATTTTTTTCGTGGAAGGTCAATAAGAATATTCAATTTCGTGCTTATAATCACCACTGAGAATGAATTTATTCGGTTTATTGTGCATTTTTACAAAAAATATACAGTTATGTTATTTTAAAAATCAAAAGGTTAGAATAACGGCGCGGAAATTTGTTGATTACTCCGTGGTTTTCAACAGGTCCGGGCGTTTTTGCGCAGTGACCTCAAGGCTCTTTTCCCTGCGCCATTTCTCTATATTCGCGTGGTGGCCGCTGAGAAGCACCTCCGGCACCTCCATGCCCCTCCACTCGGCGGGCTTTGTGTACTGCGGGTACTCGAGCAGCCCGTTGAAATGGCTCTCCTCCGTGAAGCACTCGTTGTTCGTAAGCACACCGGGAACCATTCTGCACAGCGCGTCCGCAAATACCATCGCGGGAATCTCGCCGCCGGTGAGCACGTAGTCGCCTATAGATATCTCCTCGTCGATGAACATATCGAGCAAGCGCTGGTCTACGCCTTCGTAGTGACCGCAGAGTATCGCGATATTCTCCTCCGCACTCAGCTCGCGCAGGCGCTGCTGACAGAGAGTTTTGCCCTGCGGAGACATATAAATAAACCTCGGGCGGCTGCCTGTTTCCTCGCAGATGTGCTCAAAGCACAGCGCGATTGGCTCAGCCTTCATCAGCATGCCCATTCCGCCTCCGTAGGGGCTGTCGTCGACGCGGCGGTGCTTGTCAAAGGCAAAATCGCGGAGCTGATGGGTGTGTATCTCGACGGCTCCGCTTTTCTGCGCGCGTCCGATTATGCTGTCGCCGAGCACCGGCTCGAACATCTCGGGAAAGAGAGTGATGATGTCAATCCTCATCGTCAAAAATTCCTTTCATCGGACGGAGCAGGACATATCCGCCGTCGGTGTTGATCTCGATAACGACCTCGTCGATCACCGGCGCGAGGTATTTCTTTCCGCCGCCGTCCGTAATTTCGTAAACGTCGTTCGCGCCTGTGCGCAGCACGTCGGTCAGAGTGCCGTAGACCTTGCCGCTGTCAGCGTCGCGGATCTCAAGCCCCAGCAAGTCCTGTACAAAATGCACGCCCTCGCCGAGGTTGATGTCGTCGCGGTTGATGTACACAGTCTTTCCGCGCAGACGCTCGGCTTCCTCGATCGTGTCGACGCCCTTGATTTTCGCGAGGGTGATGTTCTTGTGCGGACGGCTCTTGACCTCTATGACTGCCGCGCCGTCCGGGTCGAGGTAGAGCTTCTTGAAGGCGCAGAGAAATTCGGGTGAGTCGCACCACGGCTCAATTCTCAGCTCGCCCTTTATTCCGTGTGTTCCGACGATTCTGCCGGTTTCCAAAAATTGCTTTTTCATATCTAAACTCCGATTTATTTAAGTTCGACGATAGTCACGCCGTCCTCGCCCTCTCCGAAGGTGCCGAGCCGGTGCGACTTGACGTGCTTGTTTGTGCGCAGGAATTGATTTATCTCGCGGCGCAGCACGCCCGTGCCCTTGCCGTGAATGATCGTCAGCTTGCCCACGCCCGAGAGCATCGCGTTGTCGATCGCCTTGTCGACGATATTCACCGCGTCGAAGCCTGTTTCGCCTCGGACGTCGATCTCTGTCTCGGGGCGCACGTCCATGCGGCTCGGCACTCGACGCGTCGACGAGAAGCGGTCAGCCTTCGGCTTGATTTGAGATTTGAGCAGGCGCAGGTTCTTTATGTCCACGCGCGTTTTTATTATTCCCGCCTGAACCAGCACCTGACCGTCCTTGTTGGGCGGCGCGAGCACCGTGGCGTTCTTGTCTATGTCATATATGAGCACAGTGTCGCCGACCTTGAGCGGGCGCGGAAGCACATACTCCTCGTCGGGCGTGTTTTTGAGCTTTACGGGGTCTGCGTGGGCTTCCATGCGGTTGATGTCCTGCCGCAGCTTCGTGCGCTGTTCGGCGGTCATCTCCTTTTCGCGGCGCGCCTTTTCGATCTCCTCGATCAGAGCGTCCGCCTGCGCCCTTGTCCGCGATACTATCCGCTGAGCTTCCTGCTTCGCACGTTCGATCTCGCGCTCCGCGTCCTCTCTTGCGCGTCTCGCTTCGTTCTCGGCTCTCTGCTTCTCGGTGTTCGCCTTCGCGGTCAGGCGGTTGGCGTTCTCGACCTGCCTTTCAAGGCTCTGCCGCTGCTGCTCAAGCTTTCCGACGACGTCCTCAAACTGACGGCTCTCGGTCGAGACAAGCTCCTTTGCGCGGTCGACTATGGACGCGTCCATTCCGAGCCGCTTTGAAATAGCGAAGGCGTTGCTCTTTCCGGGAACGCCTATGAGCAGGCGGTACGTCGGCTGCAATGTAGCGACGTCGAATTCGCAGCAGCCGTTTTCAACTCCCTCTGTGCGGAGAGCAAATTCCTTGAGCTCAGCGTAGTGCGTGGTCGACGCGATTTTAGCGTGCTTTTCGCGCAGTCTTTCGAGAATCGCCGTAGCGAGAGCCGCGCCCTCGACGGGGTCCGTACCCGCGCCCAGCTCGTCGATAAGACAGAGAGAACCTGCGTTGGCGAGCTTAAGTATCTGTATGATATTCGTCATGTGCGCCGAAAATGTGGACAGACTCTGCTCAATGCTCTGCTCGTCGCCGATATCGACAAGAACCCTGCGGAACACGCTGAGCTCGCTGTTGTCCGCGCAGGGAACGAGCAGTCCGCACATAGCCATAAGAGTAAAAAGTCCGAGGGTCTTGAGAGTGACGGTCTTGCCGCCGGTGTTCGGACCCGTGATGACGAGGGTATCAAAGCTCTTGCCGAGGGTGATGTCCACCGGCACTACCCTGTCCTTCGGGATAAGCGGGTGACGCGCCTGACGGATATTGACCTCGCCGCGGTCGTTCATAACAGGACGGCTCGCTCTCATGGAGTACGCAAGATCAGCCTTCGCGAAGATGAAATTAAGCTGTGCGAGGTTCTTATAGCTGCGGATAATGCTGTCCGCGAACTCGCCCGCGTTTGCGCTGAGGTCAAAGAGAATGCGCTCGATCTCTTCTTCCTCCTTGCCGCGGAGAACCTTTATGTCGTTATTCGCCTGCACGACGCCCATCGGCTCGATAAAAACCGTCTGACCCGAGGCGGAGGTGTCGTGAACAAGACCGGGCACGTTGTTGCGGCACTCTGACTTTACGGGTACGACGTACCTTCCGTCGCGCTGGGTCACTATAGCGTCCTGCAAATATTTGATGTATTTTGAGCTGTGTATGATTTTGTCGAGGGTCTCGCGCGCCTTTGAGGAAGCGGTGCGGATTTTGCGGCGGATATCCGAGAGCGCGGGACTCGCCTTGTCGGAGATCTCGTCCTCGCTGATGATCGCGGTGGTTATCCTCTCCTCGAGGTATTTGTTCGAAACAAGTCCGCTGAAATAGCCGTCGAGAGCGGTCTCGACCGAAGCGCAGCGGCTGTGCCACTCCCTGACGGTCCGGATAACGTGCATCGTGCGCGCGATCGAGAGCAGCTCGCCTGTACTCAGACAGCCGCCGGCTTCCGCCCTTCTCAGACTTGAGGCGCAGTTTGCCGCTCCTCCGAACGACGGCGCTCCGAATCTGCCGCTGAGGGCAACAGCGTCGTCGGTCTGCTTCAGCAGCAGCTCGACCCGTTTGAGGTCAAACTGCGGCTCGAGGTTGAGAGCCTCTTGTTTTGCGTCCTCGATAGTCGTCATCGCTGCCAATCTTTCGAGTATTTTATCAAGTTCAAGCGTTTTGTAATTACGGTTCATAGTTTCACCCGTTAGTAATGGTTTTATAAAAATTCAATGCCTGAAAATCCCTGTCTAGCTGACATCTCAGGTAAAGCTCCGTGGCGTTGTTCAGCATTCTCAGTCCCTCGTCCGACAGAGCGAACGAGAACAGCTTTGAGTCCTCGGCAAAAACCGTGTGGCGCAGAGCGGTCAGAGCCGCCTCGCTGAGCGGAGCGACCTTGTCGGAGCTGCGGCGGCAATTGCAGCATTCGAGCTTGCCCTCGCGAGGGAGAAAATAAACAAGCGGCGCGGAATAAGCTCCGCATTTGCGGCACATCAGCAGGTCCGGCTTGTAGCCTGCCATGCACATGTACCTCATCTCGAAGCATGCCTTTACCAGCAGCTCGCCGCGCTTGTTTTCCGAAAGCAGGTAAACAGAATTGAGAAACAGCCGCAGGAATTCGTCGGCAGGCTGTTCTCTCGGGCAGATGTGCCGGGCGATCTCGCAGAAATACTGAACAAGGCACATCTTGCGCACGTCATGGCGCAGCTTCGAGAAAATCCTGAGCGTCTTTGCGTCGCCTACTATGTAATTCTCCCGGCTCTTGTAAAGCGTGAGACGGGAGTAGGAAAGCAGCGAGGTCGCGGAGCATTTCGCGCTGTCGAGCTTTTTCGCGCCGCGCGCAAACGCCTTTACCACGCCGTTCGAGCGCGTCAGAACCCAGACGAGCCTGTCGTTTTCACCGATATTCTGTTCTCTGATAATCAGTCCGTCCGTCTGGAATTTCATCGTCAATCTCCCTGAGCACCGTGTCCGCGCCTGTGTCAGCGGCGTTCTGAATGCTTTTGTAACGGATATAGTCGAGCACGCTGCCCGTCGTGAAAAACACCTGCCACATATACCATTCCTCCATAACAACACCTCCATAGAATAGTGTCGCGCGGAAGCGGCGGTTTATGGCTGGTAAATATTTTTTATCCGCGCTTTAGTACGCGAATTTGCTCAAGTCTTACTTGTCGAAGTTGCGCTCATCGTAGCCGAAGTTCTGAACGAGCTGCGCGCGGTTGCGCCAATCCTCCTTGACCTTGACCCACGTCTGCAAAAAAACCTTGCAGTCAAAGAAGCGCTCTATATCCTGACGCGCGTAGGTGCTGATTTTTTTGAGCATCGCGCCGTTTTTGCCGATGATGATGCGCTTGTGGGTATCGCGCTCGCAGTAGATAGTCGCGTCGATGTCGAGGATACCGTTGTCGCGCGTTTTCATCTTTTCGATCAGAACCGCGGTGCCGTGCGGAATCTCTTTGTCGCAGAGGCGCAGCAGCTTTTCGCGGATAAGCTCTGAAACGATAACGCGCTCGGGCTGGTCGGTGAGGGTGTCGTCGTCAAAGAAATGACCGCCCTCGGACGACTGCTTTTTCAGCTCGTCGAGCAGTTCGTTCATGCCGCTGCCGTCCTGTGCGCTCACGGGAACCACCGTCTCAAAATCGTAAAGCTGCGAATAGGTGAGGATCTGCTTCATCAGCGCGTCCTTTTCTTTGAGCATATCGATTTTGTTGATAGCGAGGATCGCCGGCATTCCGATAGACTTGAATTTTTCGATCAGCGACAGATCCGCCGGAGACGGCTCCTTGCCCGCTTCGACCACGAGCATGCAGCAGTCTACGCCGCCGACGCTCTCATTAACGGAGCGAACCATGTATTTGCCGAGAGTGTTCTTCGGCTTGTGCATGCCCGGTGTGTCGAAAAACACGATCTGGTACTCGCCGTCAGTCAGCACGCCCGTAATGCGGTTGCGCGTCGTCTGGGGCTTTGAGGAAACTATCGCTATCTTCTGCCCGAGAAGGCGGTTGAGTATCGAGCTTTTGCCGACATTCGGTCTGCCGACGATCGCGATAAACGCGCTTTTGCCGTTTGTATCGTATTGCATGAGAACACCTCGTTTGTATTATTTGTATTTATTATTTCAGTATAACACAAAAAAACGCGCAAGAAAAGGGCTAACGCGAAGTTTAGCCCTTTGGTTTGCTTTTTTTACGAATTTTTCCCCATATTTCTCTCGGTCCGAGCGCGACAAAAAACACCGAGATCACCGCCGACAGCAACAGCGCCGCCGCCAAAATCGGATTTGCCGCGAAAAAACCGAACATAGCCGCAAACGCCGCCGCGTTCCAGAAGAACACGACCGCAACCGCGACCGCCGCGAGAGCGAACACAAGCACCGCCGCCGCGGAAATATCCTTTGCGATACGGATGTAGTAGGTTCTCTCCTTCGTAATCAGATCACAGACGGTCTCGAGAGCGGTATTGAACAGCTCCGCGGAAATCACCGCCGCGATAAGCACGATAAGCACGCCGTACTGAGCGGCGTCCAGCTCAAAAAACGGCGACAGCAGCAGCACATAAAACGCCGCCGCGAGATGAAACCGCAGATGAGCCTCCGTACAGACAGCGTCCCAAAAGCCGCGGAACGCGTAAAAAAAGCTGAGAAGCTGTTTTTTCATCAGTTTAGAATGTAGCTCGAGGAAGCGGGAAGACCGAGCTGCTCCATAACGAGCTCTTCCTTTTCGCGCATTCTGACCTTCTCAAGATTATCGATGTGGTCGTAGCCGAGGAGATGAAGCACGCTGTGGGCGGTAAGATAACCTACCTCGCGCTGGAAGGAGTGTCCGAAACGCTCCGCCTGATCTCTCGCCTTCTCCATGGAAATGACGACGTCACCCAATATCTTAGCGCCTGTTTCCATGTCGATGTCATACACCCCGTTTTCCCCCATCGGGAAGGACAGCACATCTGTGTCGATGTCCTTGTCGCGGTACTGCTTGTTGAGCTCGCGGATACCCGCGTTGTCCGTGAAGGTGACGCTGATCTCAGCAGGACCCTCAAAGTTCTCAAGCTTCAGCACAGCGTTGCAGCAGCGGCGGACAAGCATGCGAATACCCGTCGGGATCTTAACCGCCTTTTGCTTGTTGGTAATTACTACCTTAATTTTGTCTGCCATTTTTTCACCCTTTCTGATATAAATCGATATGAATAATAGTTATTGTCTGCCGTTTTCAAATTTTGCGTAAGCCTTGATGATATCCTGAACAAGCTTGTGGCGGACAACGTCCTTCTCGTCGAAGGTACACTGCCCTATGCCCTCGATATTGCGCAGGATCTTCATGCAGTCCTTAAGACCGCTCTTGGCTCCGTTGGGAAGGTCGATCTGAGTGATATCGCCCGTGATGACCATTTTGGAGTTGAAGCCCAGACGGGTCAGGAACATCTTCATCTGCTCGCGCGTGGTGTTCTGCGCCTCGTCGAGAATGATGAAGCTGTCGTCGAGAGTTCTGCCGCGCATGTACGCAAGAGGTGCAACCTCTATGTTTCCGCGCTCCACGTACTTCTGATAGGTCTCGGCGCCGAGCATATCGAACAGCGCGTCGTAGAGCGGGCGGAGATAAGGGTCGACCTTGCTCTGCAGATCGCCGGGAAGAAATCCCAGTTTCTCGCCCGCCTCAACAGCGGGACGCGTCAGAATTATGCGGTTGACCTGCTTGCCCCTGAACGCCGTGACCGCCATTGCCACAGCGAGATAGGTTTTGCCCGTGCCCGCGGGACCTACGCCGACGGTTATCGTGTTCTTGGCGATCATATTGCAGTAGCGCTTCTGACCGATGGTCTTAGGCTTGATCGGCTTGCCCTTTGAGGTGATGCAGATGCAGTCGCCAGCGAGCTGCTCGATTTTTTCCTCGCTGCCCTCGCGGACAAGCGAAATGCAGTAGCGGATATTCTGCTCCGAGAGCGCTTCGCCGCGGCTGAGAAACTGCAGCAGGCTCTCGATGACCGTTCTCGCGCGTGCGGCGTTCTCAACATCGCCTTCGATTTTGAGCTCGCTTCCGCGGCAGGTGATTTTTACGCCGAACTCGCGCTCGATGAGCTTGATATTTTCGTCAAAGCTTCCGAACAGCGCGACCGCGTTTTCCATTCTGTCAATACTGATAATTTGTTCCGTAAGGCACAGCTCCCGATAATGTAATGCTGATAATACTAAAATTATAACACAATTTTTCAGGAATAACTTATAAAAATCAGCTTTTTTAAACAATATTATAAAGTTTATAAACTATATACAAATATGTGATTGTTTTTCTCCGTGTTTTTAGAAGTTTTATGCCCGAACAGCTCAATAATCAGCGTGTATTATTGTTATTATCAAATTTGAGAGCAATATATTATCGCTTTGCACGGAGATAATTACGATTTTTTAGATAATACTAATAAAAAATTTTTTCCTTTTTATGAATGTTCCGCAAAAAAATCAGCCTGTTTTCAAAGCATTATTCATGGCTCAAACAGCTTGACAAATCCGTCTTTATGCTGTATAATAGCTCAGGTGTGAAGAAAAAAGCTTTACAGACCGCATAGCAAGGAGCTATGAAAATGGAAAAAAATATTGAGGTTTCGCTGCTGCTCGACTTTTACGGAGAGCTTCTGAAGCCCTCGTGCAAGCAGATGGCGGAGCTTTATTACAACGACGACCTGTCCCTCGCCGAGGTCGCCGCAGAAACAGGCATTACCCGGCAGGGCGTCCGCGACAAAATCAAGCGCGGCGAAAAGCAGCTGTTTGAGTTTGAGCAAAAGCTCGGACTTCTCAGCCGGTTTCAGCAGCTTGAGGCGGGACTTGACGACATTTCCGTCAAGGCGCGGAAAATTTCCGAATCAACAGACGACAACGACATCCGCTCGCTTGCCGAGGATATCCTGAGGCAGACGGGCGAGCTTAAAGAAAAGGAATAAGCTTATGGCATTTGAAGGACTTGCGGATAAAATCAGCAACGCGTTCAAAAAACTTAAAAGCAAGGGCAAGCTGAGCGAGAACGACGTTAAGGGCGCGATGCGCGAGGTCAGACTTGCGCTGCTCGAGGCGGACGTTAACTACAAGGTCGCCAAGGACTTTACCAACAAGGTGACGGAACGCGCCATCGGTCAGGACGTAATGGAGAGCCTTACTCCCGCTCAGATGGTAATAAAAATCGTCGACGAGGAGCTGACCGCTCTGATGGGTGGTGAAAACGAAAGGCTACAGTTCAACTCAAAGCCGCCGACAGTCATTATGATGTGCGGCTTGCAGGGCTCCGGTAAGACCACCCACTCGGCAAAGCTCGCGAAGATGCTCAAGGCGCAGAACCGCCGCCCGATGCTCGTAGCCTGCGATATCTACCGCCCCGCCGCTATCGACCAGCTGAAGGTCGTCGGCGCGAAGGCTGAGGTTCCCGTTTTTGAAATGGGCACCGAGAACCCCGTCAAAATCGCGCGGGCGGCTGTACGTCACGCAAAGGACTACGGCAACGACGTGGTTATCCTCGATACCGCCGGCCGTCTGCACATCGACGAGGTGCTGATGAACGAGCTCAAGGAGGTAAAGGCTGAGGTCAATCCCGACGAGATCCTCCTCGTTATCGACTCGATGACCGGTCAGGACGCTGTCAACGTGGCGAAGAGCTTCAACGATCTTCTTGAAATCACAGGCGTTATCCTCACAAAGCTCGACGGCGACACCAGAGGCGGCGCCGCGCTCTCGGTAAAGGCTGTCACCGGCAAGCCTATCAAGTTCGCGGGTACGGGCGAAAAGCTCGACGACATCGAAGTATTCCACCCCGACCGAATGGCGAGCCGTATTCTGGGCATGGGCGACGTTCTCACGCTTATCGAGAACGCGCAGAGCAAGCTCGACGAGAAAAAAGCCGAGGAAATGGCTCAGAAGATGCTCAACAACAAGCTCGACTTCAACGACCTCAACGAGCAGTTCAACCAGATAAAGAAGATGGGACCGCTCAAGGGCATACTCTCAAAGCTTCCCGGCATCGGCAACCAGCTCGACGACGTCGACATTGATGACAGGCAGATAGACTGGCTGCAGGCGCTCATTTACTCGATGACTCCCGAGGAGAGAGCAAAACCCTCGATCATCAATCCCTCGAGAAAACGCCGTATCGCGGCAGGCTCGGGCAGAAGCGTTGAGGAGGTCAACAAGCTGTTAAAGCAGCTCGAGCAGATGCAGAAGATGATAAAGCAGATGAAGGGCGGCAAGGGCTCGAAGAAGCGCCGCAAAAACAAGATGCTCCCGGGTCTCGGCGGAATGCCGATGGGCGGCAACGGAATGCCCTTCTAAATAAACAACAGGCTATTCTTCCATTTTACAATGGTGAATATATAATCAAATTTTTTATAGAGGTGTAAATTATGGCAGTAAAAATCAGACTTAGAAGAATGGGTTCAAAGAAGGCTCCCTACTACAGAGTAATCGTTGCGGATTCAAGATATCCCAGAAACGGCAGATTCATCGAGGAAATCGGTACCTATGATATCCTCAAGAAGCCCTCTGAGTTCAATGTAGACGCCGAGGCTGTTAAGAAGTGGATCGCTAACGGCGCTCAGCCCACCGATACCGTAAAGGCTCTGCTCAAGAAGAACGGCATCATCGACTAATTTCGCGCAGGAAGGAAAACTAAAATGCAGGAATTACTTGCTATCATCGCCAAGGGTTTGGTTGACGATCCCGACGCAGTCAGCGTTGACAGGGACGAGACCAACGAGGAAGGCGTGACCGTATACCACATCCACGTTGCAGAGGACGACATGGGCAGAATTATCGGCAAGCAGGGCAGAATTGCCAAGGCTATCCGCACGATCGCCAAGAGCGCGTCTATCCGCATGGATGAAAAAGTAATGGTTGAAATCGACTAAACATCGAAAGGGCGTGTCACGCCCTTTTTTGTTTGTTAAAATTATGACAAAGGAGATGTACATATGAAAAAGCTGACCGCAGCTCTCGCTGCAACGACGACAGCCGCGATCGTAATAACCGCGTTTTCTGGCTGCAATATCATCAGGAGCCTTCTCCCCTTCGGCAAGAACGAGCCGACGACAGCGCCCGCGACAACCGTTGCGTCAACAACTGCTCCCGCGACGACTCAGGCGGCAACCACAGAGCCACCGACAGTCGCAAAGCAGACCGAAGCTCCGGCTGCAACGACCCAAAAGCCCGAAGAAAGCTCGAATACCTCGGAATATCCTTCTCAGCTTGACGGCGGCTTCTACCTTGTAACCACACCGACCTGTGCCAGCGAGACCCTCGGCATCAACTTCACCGTACCCGAGTGGCAGAACAAGGTATACTGCAAGAACGGAAACTCAAACAGAGGCTTTTACTTTGAGTTCTACGAGGCGTCGAACCTTATCAACGGAATCGACAAGTACGGCTTTGACAGCATGGGTCTGCTCTTCGCGGTATACGCGACCGACACCGAGGCAACCGGCGACATTGAATATCCCGCGGGCACGATCATGCTTAACGGAGAGAAGAAGTATCTGACCTACTTCAAGCCCACGGACGTCCGCTTTGACACGGAGGACAAGACGCTGCAGCAGAACTATCAGGACGCCTACCAGCACCAGCGCGAGTATTTCCAGAGCGGCGTGGTTCGCGAGGATATGCAGTACAGTCCGTCGGCACGCACAGGCAGCGTAAATCTCAAGTCAAACTAAAAATCATATCCGGACACGCAAAAAGGAGCGCCGAAAAGGCTGATACTAATAAGGATGATTTGAAAGCTACAGAGAATAAGCCGATTGGGAGCCAAGGCAATCAACACCGTACAGAACACAAGATGCGTCTGTGCGGTGTTTTTCTATATGCAAATGTACTAAAAGGCAATGATATGACTCTAATCTGACAAAAAGCTATATAACACAACAGACAAGTAGTCCGTAATTTTTTTTGGAATTGCATAATGAAACACAGACAATCCCAAAAAAAATTGTCTGTGTTTCACGATAGAGATAACGGGGCTCAAAGAATTATGTTTGAGTTTTCACAATGTTCATGTGATCTATCCGCACATTGTAAAGCTCAAAATCAATCGTTTGCAATCTCATTAGCCCTGGTCAAAGCCCTAATGACTCGATAATGGTTCAAAACAAACCAATCAAGAGAAACAAAATTTCGAGCAATCCAAATGAGGGTTGTGCCTATATATTTGCGGTTACTCGTTTTTCTTCTTTTTGAGTTCTTCCAGAAGTTCCTGCTTGGATTGCTGTTTATGTAAAATATAATTAACGTTATCGTCCTTTAAAACGTCTGGATATTTTTCTTGGAAATCCAATAAAATCTCACGCGCGTTTTCTTCGTTCTTTCTGATAGCCTCAAATACTCTCTGATATTCGCCGTCACTCAAAACACCTTTTATAAATGTCACGGTTTCGGGCGAAATCCCATCCCACGAGCCGTAGAGACTGACAACTGCCTTGTCTATGCGCTCGTAGGTAATCGTATCGCCGAGCTTTTCATGCTCTGCAAGAATGCCGATAATATCGGATAGATCGTTTTTATACTTTCTTCCTGAGCGCAACTTCATAGCAATCAGATATTCGGCGTTCACCGTGCGAACGGTCAGCACCTGATTGAAGATTTTGTAAAATATCGAATAATCTTCTAACTTACGGCTATAGGATACGGTTTTTGTAAAATCGGAATTCAGCCATCCATGCGGCAATTGAAATTTGTCGCCGACCTGTCTTATCGCGTCTTCCATTACCGAAGCTGCATGAATAACCGCATCGACGTCTGTCGTCATATCGCGGAATCCGTAGTTTTCAATAACCGCTGCGCCGCCGATCAGAATGATTTCAGCGGGCATATGCTTGCCGCCGAGCTTCTTATAGGCTTTTGACAACTCGTTGAGATAGCGATTCAAATTATCCTTGTTAATCACATTGTAATCAGACGACATTGCGCACCTCGCTCTCCACGATATTGAAACGCATAAATTCGGGAATAGCTTCCCTTTCGGCTTTCCGCTTGATATCCTCGTCAGAGGAGACCGCAAACGCCGCAATGACGCTGTTCGGATACAGCACCTTCGGCAGCTTCAAACGGCGCAGCTCATTGTAATCCTCACAAAGAGAGATATTGTTCTCACGACTGACATAATCAACCATAGCAAGCAGATACAGGCACTCGGGATACCAATGGCGGCGGTAATAAGTGTTGATGTCGTCACTCTCCAATGTATCGATCAAAAACGGGATATCGCCCAATTCTTTCAACCGGTGACAAACGTTGCTTTTGAATAAGTCGAACGCGGCACGCGGCTGTAAGTATGGTTCCAGAAGTTCCTCCATTGAAATACGAAGCTCTTTCGCAAGCTTGTAGATGGTTTTCGCACTGCACTCCGCCAAGTTCGTCTTTCCACTGCAAATATCGTTGATCGTCATATAGGGAACGCCGCTGTTTTTTGACAAGCGGTATTTTGAGATATGATTATCGGTTAGGATTTGATTCAACGTCACTGTGCACACCTTCTTTCACCATCATTATAACGGTATACCGTTATAATGTCAAGCGTTTTTTGTTTGAGTATTCTGAAAGCTTTAAATCTGCAGAGCAACCTGTTTTTATCAGTTTTTGATATCCTTAAGGAATGATATCACTTTTTTATTGACAACATTTTTTTGGCATACAAACCGTCTTTTTCAACAAAAAGGCTGATTTCATACGCGCTGCCTGTTTCAATCATTGTTTTTACGATTTCATTTTCCTCAAGCGAACAGATTTTTTCCGTATCGCCATTATCTAATAATCTCGTAATGCTGTCTTTTTCGGCAATATACAGATAACCGCTGCCTTCATATATGAGAACTCCATCTGTATCTTCCGCTACACATTCCGATTGTGTGAAAGAATCTATCCGATAAATATTGGAACCTTTTTGAATGTGCGCAGAGCCATCGAAGAAAAAGCGGTCAACCTCTGTGCTGATTGGTGTAAAAGAGCCGCTTTCTCTCAGAAACCCAAAGGTGTTATCTTCAGTAAGCACAAATGCGCTGTTGCCAACTACTGCAAAAGATGAAATTCTTTTGCTGAAAAACAACTTTGGCTCCTTATCGGAAAACGCGAGAAAGAACAGTTTTTTAGTAGAATAA
This sequence comes from Lachnoclostridium sp. MSJ-17, assembly GCF_018918205.1. Taxonomy (GTDB): domain Bacteria; phylum Bacillota; class Clostridia; order Oscillospirales; family Acutalibacteraceae; genus Ruminococcoides. The sequence goes on from NZ_JAHLQB010000068.1 coordinate 32,986, forward strand.
TCGATATAATAGACTCCTTTGACGCTGACAATCGTTTCTCCACAGTTAGCATTTACCGCACATTCCGTTGTACCATCATTAATGAAGTAGCGGTATATTTTTCTGTCCGTGTCATCACGGTAAAAAACACTTTCATTAATCACATTGAGATATGATGACGGATGGTCTGATATCTTTTTCTCCTGACCGTCAATTGTTACGGTTGTGCCGTCGCCGGAAGTGCAAACGATATTTCCCTTTTTGGCGTAGATGCCTGAGGCAAGCAAATTGCTATTGGTATTACCCAGACAGGATGTCTCAAATTTTTTATACGCTTCCCTGTCAAACAGAAGGTCCTCATGATTTGAAATACTTAACAATATATCTGCTTCATCGGGAGATGCCTGAAAAAAAGCGTTACGTGTTTCTTCATTTTGATGATTCTGATACAAGGTGTAGGTTCCCAATGACAATCCGCACGCTGCAGCCGCGAGAAGGATTACACCTGCAATACCCATAATTGATTTAAAAAAAGACCTCATCTTCAATCCTCATAAACAGTAAACTGCGGTGTATCGGGCGGTGTCTGTAATGCATCTGCATCCGGTACGCTTTGCTGTGGGGTATCAGCCGCTATGTTGGGAGGCAATATCTCCGGTATTTTGCTGTTATCCAGTATTTCGGAAAACTGAGATAGATTTTCACTTCCCGGCTTTGCCGGAATGGAAATAGACTCCATTTTTGACAGACTGGGCCAATCACGTCCGCTGGATGTCGGAGTCGAACCGTAATTGGAAGCGGAAGTATAGGAAACGTGAGAAGAATGACTATCGTGTGAACCGTGAGTCGCGTGATTATTATGTGTATTACTATGAGTGGAGTGGGTGTAATGCGTATTGTGGCTGCCATGTTGACTGTTCGAGGTTCTGTGTGTCGAATGGGTTCGGTGGGTGGAATGCGTTCTATGTGCAGCATACGCCGTATCCGCCAGTAATACGCCCAAAACAATTACCATTCCTCCGATTGCCAGCGCCTTGCTTCTGGTGATGCTGCCGTCTTCGTCCTCAAAGAAATCCTGTATGGATTTTTTTATCTTGGGAAATTTATCATCCTTCATTATTTTTCCTCAACTTTTGTACATTCGCCATCTGACCATGTAGTGCGATATTTCACATCTGCGGTTTCATAGTAGGTACATGTACCGTCGGGTACACCGTTATCAAATTCGCCGTCCAATCTCGGATAATCATCTTCACTGTAATAATATGTACCTTTTCCGGACATTTTGTCCTTTGACCACGCGCCGGAATACCGAGCGCCATCGTCCCATGTGTAGGTACCGTCACCATTACGCTTGCTCGCGGAAAAGCTGCCCGAATATTTGTCTCCGTTACCATAATTAACAGTACCTGTTCCGCTGAATTTTCCGTCTGAAACGGTTCCGTAGAACGAGTCTCCTGATGCAAGTTCAATCGAAACCTTGTCGTTAAGTTTGCCATCGGCTACGGTTCGTTTGAGTGTGTATTTTTCTCCGGTTACCGTATACTCACCGCTGTCAAACCGATTATCGGCAAAAGTCCCGCTGAGTACCGAGCCGTCGGCAAAGGTATATTCTCCTCTGCCATTCATCTTGTCCTCCAACCACACGCCCTTATACACATCGCCGTTTTCCCAAGTGAATGTACCGTAACCACCTCTTTTTGAATCGGTATACTCACCATCATAAACTCCGACGCCATTGAAAATCATTTTTCCTTCGCCGTCCATTTTAGACTCCAGCCAGTCGCCGGCATAGATTTCACCTGACAAGAAATTAAACTGACCTTTACCCTCAAAAATTCCGTCTATGATATCGCCGATATAGGAGCCGTCAGCGGTCTCTGTATAAGTTTTGTGTTCGGTTATCTCTCCTGATAACGCGTTAACGTTTACCTCTACTCCCTTTGTTTTTTCCATCACTTTGAAAGCCGCAAAGGTCGCTCCGTATACCAGTAGGAATGAACCGATTCCAATAATGATTTTGTGTGGGGTTTTCAATTTCATTGATGTTTCCTCAGTTTGCCCAAGATTTAAGGATATTGATTTTCCGATCGTCACCTTCTTCGATAACATTAAAAATCAAATCCATGATTCCCTTATATACCTCGCATCGAAAATCCTTGCTGTTCTTCTCATAAAGATTGCCCGCCGCCGCGTAATTCACAACAGGACACACACCGCAGTACGGCTGATAAACACATCTCGCGCATTTTGGAAGCGATTCCACAACGGATGCTTTACATACCGCTGCACATACGGGAGAACAAACACAATCTTGAAATGAATCTGTCAGCACATTTCCGAGCCGAAAGGTTTGATCACCCATTTCCGACATCATTCTGCCCTCATCGCAAGTGTACACGCTGCCGTCATGATAGTAACTCATCTGACCGATTCCTGCACCGCAAGGAGAACGCAGCTCCATATAATTGTCGGCATAGTGATAAAAAATTTTCTTGATAAAATACCCTGCGTGTGTTTCGGAAAAATATTCTCCGCGCAGGTTAAGTTCCATGATGTAATCAAAGGCAGCTCGATAGAACGTCAAAAATTGTTCTGAAGTATAGCCTAAAGAACGCCATGATGAATCCGCTAAACCCAATGGTGTCAGCGGTCGGAGAAAAATCGTATTAATACCAAGTTGCCTGTACTGGTTGATAATCTCACGCGGATAGCTCAGGCTGTAATTAGTGGTTGTTTGAATTGCCCCGATTTTAATTTGCCTTTGTTTGAGTGACAGTATTTTTGCTACAACATCATTGTAACTGCCAAGGCCGTTACTGCGAAAAGGTCGGTTATGGTTATGGACATTTTCAGGGCCGTCGAGAGATGTGCAAATCGACACACTATTCTCTGTCAGATATTGCAGCTTTTTTTCATTCAAATGAACGAGGTTTGTCACTATGGTGTATTGAATTATTTTGTCGCGGTTAATTTTCTTGCTGTATTCAATCATCTCTTTAACCACTTCAAAATTCAACAGAGGTTCTCCGCCTTGAAATTCAAATGTCAGATTTTTGTTGGGAGACTGCATAGCGAATGCAACTGCTTTTCTGCCGGTTTCCGCCGTCATAGATTGGTTCAGTGAAGAATCACTGCTGTGAGCCTGACAATAAACGCAGTCAAGATTGCACTTATTTGTCACAGCAAAGATGTGAAGAGAAGTGCCGCCCAGACAATACTCCTTCATGCCCCTCAGCCACGGCGCATTCTCCTTGACAAACAGTTCTATCGGCTGTTCAATCAAAAAACCGTTCTCAGCCAATAGCTGTTTTTCAGGGTTGTTGTTGCTGACGCGATTGTGAACCAGCTCCTCAAAGGTATTTTTTCTCACAAACTGATATTTTCCGAAATCATTTGTCAGCAAATATCCGTTTTTTCTTTTTGCAAAATTGAAGTAGTTAATCATCTTTTTCACCGTGTACAATCGGATGCACCGCAGGCTTGTAGAACCTCATCGTCGCTTTAAAAATACCGCAGCAGGCATTTTTCATTTCGCACTTTTCGCATGATGGATAAAATACAGATTTATACGCAGAAATACTTTTTTGCGCAATCGGCCAATAGCTCTTATCAATCATACAGTACGGAAAGTTGTATAAACCAACGTCAATGCCGCTGCGTATCAACAGCTTGATCGCTGCTTTGGAAGCTTGAAACGCATCTTCGTATGATAACAATACCTTGTCGGCATTGATAACGCAATTTCCGCGCATTTCCAGCCCGACAAAATTTACTACTGTAACAGACGGAAAATGATGCGCTATATATGCAGCAATCCCGGTGATATCATCCCTGTTCAATTTACTGACAACAATCCGCAATTCCAGTTCTATTTTTTCTTTCAACAAGGCTTTTATCGCGCGGATAGTTTGATGAAAGCTGCCCTGTGCCCTTGTGATATAATCGTGTTTTGCAGCAGTGCTGCCATGCAAGGGTATCGCCACACGTAAACAATCAGGTTTACTATTCAGAAATCTTTCCATAAAGTTGCGGTCACCGAGCGTTCTTCCGTTCGTCAATAACAGAATCTTAGTCTGAGGTAATTCTTTTTTGACTGTATTCATCAGTCGTATAAAAGAATCCTCTCCGATCAAGGTAGGTTCTCCACCCGTGACTGTAAAATAATACAAATCTTTCGGCATATGACGGACAACTGTTTCGAGCTGCTCAACCGTCAGATGATTATGGTGCCGCCTTTCATTGTCTCCCGCAGGACACATAATACAGTTTGAATTACAGGCAGAAGTAGTTGCAATTCCCGCGTCACCGTCAAACGACGAATACCAGCGGTAGACAATACCGTTTTCATTGATATCTAATACATCAAATTCATGAATCTGCTCCATGCGCCTCTTTTCTTCTGATGTAAAAGGAATCATTATATTATCCGGAAGAAGTAATAAAGAATCCTCTTTCAAAACACCAGCTGAAAGCCCCGCAGAGAGCCATATATCCGCTTTTTCAATTTCCTTGATGACGGTGAAGATGCGGTAACCGCCATGATATTGACTAAGATAACTTACCATAAAAAACCAATTACAATATAAGCTATGTATCCTGTTGTAATGAATACAGCAAACGGAATTTTTCGAAGAATCACAATGGTTTCTTGTCCGTATTTGGAATCCGCCCAACGGATAATGCTCTCAGCTTCCTCTTGTGAAATACGCGAACCCATGTTCTCAGAGGTTGTCTGAGGCAGACCCTTTACCCTTGACTGCGTAAATCGGAAAACAGTCGCATAAGACAATACCATGCCTGCTCTTACGTCTTTCGTTTTTATTTCACGATAATTGTATCTTCCTGCAAAAAAACGAAGCGCAATAACAAGCAACACTATCAATAACGGACGTACATCAAAAGCCGCTGTATGGTTCAGAACAAAAAGAATAATATCGGCAGTACAGATAACGGAACAAATAATAATACATATGACATTATGTAAAAATTTCATCTTGCCAAAAAGCAAAACCAAAACAGCATTAAGAAACATGAAAACGCCGATATACTCGCTGTAAATCGCTTTCAATGCAAATCTTATCACCGCCTGTACTGCCATTGTAAACGCAACACAGGAAACAAACGGAATCAGTTTGATTTTTTGAGTGACTTGATAGGTTTTTTCTTTCTTTATCAGGAAAACAACCGACTGAACGACCAAAAACAGAAATGTGAACGAAAAAGCTCCGATAAATATCATGATTGCGGGCAGCGGTATTCTATGCTTCAGGCATTCTACGGGTGTCAGTGCGGATAGTAATACAAACAATTTCACATCACCGCCTGCCCATATTCTTAACAGATACATTAACATCGCAATAACCGATGCCGAAACAATATGCAACAAGAATATCGGAAGCTGATCCACTCCCGAAAGCATAAATAATATCACGTTACCGATAAGTGCACCTACCGTGCCGATAAAAATTACAATATTTGGGATAATACCTTTTTTAATATCAAAAAAGGTACAATATCCCCCAACAAAAATCAGTGCGCTGATCAGAAAACTCTCTACATAAATCATTTTACTGCCTATTCTTGTAACTCAAATCAATCAGGTAGTTTTCAAATTCTCTGATTGTATCATCTTCATCATACACACAAGCACAGAACTTACAGTTATATACATCAGCTTCTTCGGAAACGGAAATATCCGCAATTTCAGAAAACGCATTGACTGATTGAAAGATATTTGTAAGAGAAAACAATTCCTTTTTCAGTTTGAGATCACTCATTTTCAAACCAATCCTTCATCGCTGATTTATCATCTTCGTACATATCATTTTCGTCGTTTTCTTCTTCAAAAATAACGGTAGACGCCATTGAACGTGCAAACAAAATTTGCCGGATATTGTTTGTCTGATTACAAATTTCTTCTCTCGCTGATTCTTCTATCATCTGATTGGAAAACAAAGAAGCATAATCCCGAGTATCAGAACCATCTTTCGGACGAATGCTGACAATATATTCTTTTTCGTCACAATCCAAATGAATATATGCATTATCCGTTAATCGGTAGCATGCCTGAAACAGCACATTCTTTGGATATAATTCTTTCTTGTATCTGATTTCCATATTCAGTGCTCCTTGTAAATTCACACATCAATATATGTTTATATTATAATTGACAACTCTGTCAATTTCAAGAGAAAACAACATCTTATTTGACTCAAAAACCGCCTATTCGTTTTTTATTTATTCTGGACTTTCAAAAGCTCATGTGGTATTGTGTCTTGCTGAGAAAGCGAGGTGAGCAAAATGACCACTCTGGAAAAATTTTATTACGGGAATATCATTCCACATGAAAATCCAATCATCAAGGGCAGCGAGTATGACATGGCAAACAGGCTCGTTGTCCGTCACGATGAAGCATTGACAGCTACGCTGACGGAACAGCAGAAGGAAACATTCCAAAAATTCAAGGAAAGTTACCTTGAGCTATTGACCCTCGGAGAACGCGACGCGTTCATCCGGGGGTTTTCTCTCGGTATCAAAATCGCGGTAGAAGCATTGAGCTACGGCAAAACCTGACGCTCCCTGTTTTGCCCCGTGTCGCGCAAAACAGAAAATCGGATACGAACCCAACCTCACCAAACAAAGCCCACACAGGCGATTTGTCGCGGTTTGTGGGGCGCAATATTGACCATAAGAATCAAACACAGTAAGCAGCGCATGAGTTGGCAATTTGCCGATTCATGTGCTGATTTTTTGTGCAATCATACAAAGATTTATGTATCTGAAATATTTTTTCCTTAATCGGTTGTTTACCCCCATGTTTTTTCCTATACAAGTGAAGGGGAAAATTTTATCCGACCAAAACCGAAAAAAGTGTGCAATAAAGAAGTAGTAGGGCAACAAATTGCCTTATGTAATATCCTACAAAAAATCTATGTCTATTTTAGTTAAAACAGAAAAGATTTTCTTTTCACCTTAATTTCAATAAAAAAAGTGTGGAATAAAAAGTAGAGGACAAATTTTTCTAAACAACAATTGTAAAAAACGATTGGCGTTTTTAGCAAAGCGTAAAAAATATTTTTCTTTGTAAAATGGTTCTAAGAAAGCCCTTCTCGTCGGCTATATAGTGAAGGGAAAAATAGTACGCATAAATTTTGAAAAAAGTGTGGAATAGAGAAGTAGAGGGGCAAATCATCAATTGCCGTAATGTTTCACAAAAGTCACAGCTCTCGTTTGTGCACAACAGAGAAAGACATTTTTTTATTTTTTACCCACCCCGAAACAGACAAAAAATGTACTGAATAGTGAAAGGACTGTTTCAAAACCGTAAAGAGGGACGATAAGTACGGTATGTACGATATTTAGGGGGTGCCTGAAATATCGTCTTTATCGTCCCAACCGTCCCTAACCAAACGGTGCCGACGTCGCGCCCCGTGTGCCGACGTGTAGGCTTTTTGGGAAAAGGTCGGGAAAGTACCCGA
>NZ_JAHLQB010000040.1 GCF_018918205.1 Lachnoclostridium sp. MSJ-17
CCTAATTCGTTTCCGAGGCTTTGCCTGAGCAGTTCGTTGCTCATCATAAGCTTGTCTACGCTTTCTCTCATCTTCTTCGTAACGGCGATGTCTTGTCGGACATACTCGGTAACTATTTCTGCCGGAGTTTTCTCCTGCAATTGCTGTTGCGGTAGATTTACTTGTTCCCGTGGCGGCGCGTACTCGCCTGTTTCTCGATTCTGTAAACTCATGTATTATCGCCTCCTTTGTGTACGCCTTTCCGAGCTTGTTGCCGCGAATTGGCTTCTTTTTATTGGGGTGCAAAAAGCTGATCGTTTTTGCAGTGTTGCGTGCGATCGTCACGCCGTATTTGTTGAGGTGTTTTTCAAACTCATCCATGTTGTTACAGAGTTTGACCGCTTCCGCAATTACCTCTCGCAGCTCTTCTTTCCATGAAGTGCCGCCTTTCAGAACAACGCGCCGTTCTTCGCTCTTGATGCGATCAGTCGACGGCTTTCTGAAATCCAGCGTAGAGTAACCGTATTTCGCGGCGATCTCGTTCGATAAGTCTTTCAGCTTGGTGTAGTCACTGTTGTTGTAGTGCAGCATTTTCCCGTTTACAAACGACACGCTGTTCACGATGATGTGACAGTGGACGTGGTGTTTGTCCGTATGCGTGGCAATGATATATTCATTATCGGGAAACGCCTGCTGCGCCAGCTCCTCCGTCAAGCGGTGGGCTTCTTCGGGAGTAATATTATCCTTCGGGTCAAAACTGTGCTTGAAGTGATAATACTTCCTACTATCAAACCTCTGTGCCTTGTGAAACAACTGCGCTGTTTCGGCGAATTGCCGCGCATAATCGCGGTTGTCATCAAGTGCGTAGGAAGTAACGATTGCAGCCTTCTTTTCATCGGTGATGTAGTCGATCGCTTTTGCTGGCTTGGCTTTGCAGCCGCAGCCTTTGAATAAGGGCATGTCCTCACGCTCCTATCTTTTTCGACAGCTCATAGAGCCGCCTATATGTATTCTGACATTGTTGCAGGGTAGTTAAAAGTTCTTGCTCAGTCAACGGTGAGAATTGATTAGCTCGCCGTGCAAGCTGATTGAGATTCACGCCCTGCCGTTTCAATTCCGACAGCAGAGGAATATAATCGCTGATAACAATTACTTTTCCTTTGCTGATGGTTTCGATAAAGAATTCTGTCAGCGACTTTCCGCTCGCTGCAAGCTTCCTTTGCAGCAGTGCGTATTCTTTATAGTTCAGGCGAAACGACACCTGATGTGACCGTGTTCTTTTCAAATGGCTTTCGCCTCCTTCCTTGGGGGCTTGGGGGTCGCCCCCAACGAGGTGTCAATGGCTTGCCATTGGCGTACCTCGCTATCCGTAAAATAAAGTACAGCGGGTTCAGATATAACAAATGATAAACCGACTGTGTTGAGCTTTGAGACCCGACAGAAGAAAGAGAATAACGAACAAATCATTAAAATTATCAGCGAAGCTGACGCAGCTTCCTCTGTTGGAAATCAAGACTCCGAATAAGCGTTTAGCACCTCCAGTTAATTGATTTTTGCTCAATGGTTCTTCTCCTTTCACGATTGAATTCCGTCTTTTCTAAACTTCCTGCGTGTGACGGTATCATTATACTAACACACGCATAATTATTTGTCAATACTTGTAACTGCGTGATACGATTGATATTATTACAGTTTTGAATCCTGCGTTGACAGTTTTGAGATGATATGATATACTCTTAACGAAAGTTCAGATAATATAGAATCACGGAAGGAGTTTTTTCAAGATGAAAAAAATTTTTTTCTATATTGACCGCACTAACAAGCAAATACGGTTTATCCATTATCCAATCGACAGAAAGGGCAATATGATTGGAGAAACCGAGCAATATTCTTCTATCAGCTTTGATGACGTCCTCACCATGACGGAAGAAATGAATCGTTCTTTTTTCACAGACTTACAGACAATTTGCGAGAGATTGCAGTATTACTTGGATTTCGGCAAACAAAAATATCCTGCCTGCGAAAAGGAGCTGGCAGAATACAGAAGCAAATATGTGAACAACTCCTTAGCCTTGATTCTGATAAACATCCTTGAAACCGAGTATTGGGCGCAAAGGGACAGGCTATTGTCGTGGGACCCGGTTATTATTGCGACCGCTTTCTTTAATACCAATATCAAGAGGGCAAAAAAAGCCCTGACCAATCTATGTCAGAAGCAGAAGAAAACGATAGATAAATTCAAGCAGTATATCGCACAGGATTTTGAGTGTGAAATAGATCAGTCGATGACCGCAAACGCAGGATATACCGCGAGAATCGAGGACGGCGAAAACCGCCTTTATATGAATTTGGATAGCAGTATTGAGCCGTTTGTTTATTTCTTCGCTTGGCAGATCAAGAACAGCAATATCAAGCTGTACCGCTGTATCAATTGCGGAAGAAAGTATTTCCACACCTCCGATAGAGTTTACTGTGGACGCGAAGAATGTCAGCACATCAAGCTGTTGGAGTACAACCGCAACCTGCGCGAAACCCGCAAACAGGACGTTTACCGCAACCTGATCGACAGCTACAATGCCTATGTCCGCCAACTTAAACGCAAACTTACCTTAATGCGCATCGAGCAATCCGATATGCAAGCCTTTGAAGCAGAGCAGGAGCAGTGCGCCGCTGTCATCAGGGATTCTGTCAGCAATTACCGCGAACAGCAGAAGCCGGTTGACGATGACTTGAACGCGCTGATTCAGGATAATCGGCAGAGGATGAAAGAGGTCACGGATAGGATTACGGAGAAGTATTTTTGATGACGTGAAAAATCCCCTACACTTGGCAGAGCTGTCAAGTGTAGGGGATTCGCGTATGTGGTTCAGTTTTGCTTGCCTAATACAACATCGTATTCTGCGAGATACATTTGCAGATGTGTCGCATCGGCGATATTGATTTCGCCGTCACCGTTAGTGTCTGCTGCTGAGAGCTGTTCTTCTGTGAGCAATTCAAGCTCTGCAACGTGGCACTGAATGGCAGTTACGTCGGAAATAGTGATATTTCCGTCACCGGTCACATCACCGATCATCGCATCCTCCCATTCAATAAATGTAAAACCGTTATCATTCGCATACTGTTCTGCGGCGCTGCCCGGAACGCCGTAAATTGTAAAGCCGTCTATTTTATCTTCGAAGTTCCCAACATAACCAAAAGAGCGATTTCCGATGCTTGTCACGCTGTCGGGAATGATGACGCTTGTCAAGCCGGTGCAGCCCTCAAACGCATAACTGCCGATACTCGTCACGCTGTCGGGAATAGTGACGCTTGTCAAGCCGGTGCAGTTGTAAAACGCATAAGTGCCGATACTCGTCACACTGTCGGGAATGCTGACGCTTGTCAAGCCGGTGCAGCGGGAAAACGCTTCATAGCCGATACTCGTCACGCTGTCGGGAATCGTGACGCTTGTCAAGCCGGTGCAGCCGTAAAACGCCGAATCGCCGATACTCGTCACGCTATCGGGAATTACGGTTGACTTGCAACCGCATATCAACGTATTAGTAGCTGTTTCAATAATAGCGTTACAGTTGTTGCGGCTGTCATAGACACTGTTGTCAGAATCAACGGAGATACTTGTCAAGCCGGTGCAGCGGGAAAACGCTTCATAGCCGATACTCGTCACGCTGTCGGGTATCGTGACGCTTGTCAAGCCGGTGCAGCGGGAAAACGCTTGATCGCTGATACTCGTCACGCTGTCGGGTATCGTGACGCTTGTCAAGCCGGTGCAGTAGTAAAACGCATCAGCGTCGATACTCGTCACGCTGTCGGGTATCGTGACGCTTGTCAAGCCGGTGCGGGCCCTAAACGCAGCAAATGCAATTTCTTTTGTGCCGTCTCGAATGATAATAGAAGTGTTGTCGGGCATCGTTCCCTTATATTGGTAGGCAACCCTTCCGGCGTAAACCATGCCATCCGGCTGATTGTTGTACCATGCCGTATTGTCAAACGCATAACCGCCGATACTCGTCACGCTGTCGGGTATCGTGACGCTTGTCAAGCCGGTGCAGCCGAAAAACGTTTGATAGCCGATACGCGTCACGCTGTCGGGTATCGTGACGCTTGTCAAGCCGGTGCAACCGTAAAACGCTGCATAGCCGATACTCGTCACGCTGTCGGGAATGCTGACGCTTGTCAAGCCGGTGCAGCCCCTAAACGCCTCATCGCCGATACTCGTCACGCTGTCGGGTATCGTGACGCTTGTCAAGCCGGTGCATTTGTAAAACGCAGAACCTGCAATTCCTTTTGTGCCGTCTCGAATGATAATAGAAGTGTTGTCGGGCATCGTTCCCTTATATTGGTAGGCAACCCTTCCGGCGTAAATCATGCCATCCGGCTGATTGTTGTACCATGTTGTGCCGACAAACGCCTCCTCGCCGATACTCGTCACGCTGTCGGGTATCGTGACGTTTGTCAAGCCGGTGCAGCCCCTAAACGCCAAATCGCCGATACTCGTCACGCTGTTGCCAATCGTGACGCTTGTCAAGCCGGTGCAGAAGCTAAACGCCACCCTGTCGATAGTCGTCACGCTGTCGGGAATCGTGACGCCTGTCAAGCCCGTGCAGCGGGAAAACGCAAATTCGCCGATACTCGTCACGCTGTTGCCAATCGTGACGCTTGTCAAGCCGGTGCAGCTGGAAAACGCCTCATAGCCGATACTCGTCACGCTGTCGGGAATCGTGACGCTTGTCAAGCCGGTACAGCCGGAAAACGCAGATCTGTCGATACTCGTCACGCTGTTGCCAATCGTGACGCTTGTCAAGCCGGTGCAGCCTGTAAACGCATAATTGCCGATACGCGTCACGCCGTCCCCTATGACAACTTTTTTGACAGTTAATCCTCCCCTCGGCCCCCACGGCGATGTATCAAAAAGAGAATCAGGGTAATAAGCTTTATAATCCTTCATTGCACCATTACCGCTGATGGTGAGCGTGCCGGTATTATCAAGCGTCCATGTGCAGTCGCCCGTTTTGCCGCTTTCCGCCCCGACGCTCTCTTCCTGCGGCGCCATCTCCGCCGCCGATGACGCAAACGGAGCCGCCGTCAGCAACAGCGTTGCCGAAAGCAAAACGGCCAGTGATTGTTTGAATAGCTTTTTCATAAACAGACCTCCTTGTAGATATATTATATAACACCACAATTATAGCACTGTTCCTGCTCCATTGCAACAATTGCGCAATACAAAATTACAGCCATAGTTTTGGCGGTTTTGCACAAAAAAAGCCCGACAAAATCGGACTTTTCTGCGCTAAATAAATACAGCAAAAATATGGAGCGGATGACGGGGCTCGAACCCGATACCTCCACCTTGGCAAGGTGGCGCTCTACCAGATGAGCTACATCCGCATTTTTGGCACCGCGTAGGGAATCAAATTTGTGACTCTCTGCACAAATAAGCTTTTATACCACAACTATATTTCTTTTTCAAGTGGTTATCAGAAAACAATTTACAGCGGACAGACAAAAATCTGTCTGTCCGCCGTTTCGGTCTGCGAATTTGCGCAAACGCTTATCCTATTGTTACATCAAATTCAGCCAAATATCGTTGCAGCAGTGTCACGTCGTCAATCGTCACCTTGCCATCGGTGTTGACGTCGGCTAAGGCGAGACGGTCGTCTGTCAGTTCTTCAAGACCGGCAAGATGGCGCTGCATAGCGGTTACGTCACGCACATTCACTTTGCCGTCGCCGGTCATATCGCCAATCGCTGCATCCACATATTCAATAAAAGTAAAACCGTTATCATTCGCATACTGTTCTGCGGCACTGCCCGGAACGCCGTAAATTGTCAAGCCGTCTATTTTTTTGCGACCCCAATTATAACCCAAAGAGCCAAATCCGATGCTTGTCACGCTGTCGGGAATGATGACGCTTGTCAAGCCGGTGCAGCGCTCAAACGCAGAACCTGCAATTCCTTTTGTGCCGTCTCGAATGATAATAGAAGTGTTGTCGGGCATCGTTCCCTTATATTTGTAGGCAACCCTTCCGGCGTAAACCATGCCATCCGGCTGATTGTTGTACCATGCCCTATTGTTAAACGCATCACCTTCGATATTCGCTAAGCTATCGGGAATGGTGATGCTTGTCAAGCCGGTGCAGCCGTAAAACGAATTACTGCCGATACTCGTCACGCTGTCGGGAATCGTGACGCTTGTCAAGCCGGTGCAGCCGTAAAACGCATAACTCCCGATATACGTCACGCCGTCTTCAATGATAACGGTTTTGATATTAGCTCCCCACGGCGCAGTAGTAATCCATGTACCGTTGAGTTTTTGGGATGAATAATCCCCCATCGCGCCGTAACCGCTGATGGTGAGGGTATCGTTATCGTCAAGCGCCCATGTGCAGTCGACGGTAGTTCCGCTTGTTGCGCCGACGGATTCCTCTGTCACCTCCGCAGCCGAAGCCGCAAACGGAACGACCGTAAATACGCTCAATGCCAAGCACAAACACAATAAAATCGATATTGCTTTTTTCATTCGCAAAGACCTCCTCAATCATTTGCTTTTTCTTGTTCCGCATAAAGCTTTTTGTAATAATTGTTCACGCTTTTTACGCGATTAGACAAAGTATCGATCAGCTTTTTTCCGCGTTCAGCTGCCTCGCGCACTGCGTTGTCGTTATACGGTATGTTTGCAAGGTTGTGCACCAAAGCGTCACGATCCTGCTTCCATGTGTACAGCTCGTCCAAAAGCTCCAAAGTCAGGCGCGAACGGGGATATTTTGCCGTGAAAGCAGAGTCGCTTTTGAGCTTGTTGATTTTTGCGGATAGCTTTAACTCTTGTCCTCTGCTATTGATGCACTTGACCCTTGCGCAAACCAGCGCTGAGCGGCAGCGATCCTCGGCGATCGCGTATTCTATGAATATCGCCTGATAATAAAAGCCCGCCCTGATCGCCTTTTCAAATCCTCGTGCATAGTTTTATAAGCTTCGTATTTTGCCATATTTGGTTCCACAACCATCACGCCCTCTATTTAGAATTAGTTTGAAAACACCAAATATCAATGTTTGTTTGAATATAACATATTGTTTTTGACGTTTCAATATATTTTAGCGAATATTCACGTGCAAACATGAAAAACCACACCCGATAAAAACAAGTTATGTGTTTTTCAAAAACCAAAGAGCCATGATTTTCCGAAAGAATCTTTGTGTATCCAGATAAACATTGAAACGACTATGCTCGTTGTTAGATCACATAGGTACCTAAATTGCACATATAATAAAAACAGCCAAGCATGACAGACTTCTTCATACTCGACTGCGTTTTTCAGGATTTCTTGTGATTTTACGGCTCTAAATAACTGACAGATAAAATGACTGTTTATGTGACTGTTTATGACGTGTTAGTTTCTTTTCTTCAAGTTTTCTCAACTTGATTGTGGCAGTGCTCAAAACCTCAATGTTTAAGCCGATTTTCAGCATTTTCGCGTAATTTTGCAAAAGAAAAGAGACGGTTAAAAAACCGTCTCTAATGGTCGAGGTGACAAGATTCGAACTTGCGACCCCATCGTCCCGAACGATGTGCGCTACCAAACTGCGCTACACCTCGAAAAAAACAGCCTCGAGAAACTCGAGGCTCTTGGCAGCGGAATAGGGATTCGAACCCCAACAAACAGAGTCAGAGTCTGTCGTGCTACCGTTACACCATTCCGCTAAGTTGTTTGCATCCCGTATGCAACGTCAATTATTATAGCGTATTTTGACTCGTTTGTCAAGGGTATTTTTAAATTAATTATTTCTTTTTTTGGCGATACGGATATCCTTGCCGAAGAAATTAAGTTTTTCGGCTTCTCCGTTCAGCCGCGATACCAGTCTGTAGGAATACGACTTCTCAAGTTCGCGCATAGTCAGGTTGGTGTTGATGATCACGGGCTTGCGCGAGAGCAGGCGCGAATTAATCAGGTTATAGATATGTGAGACTGAGAACTGATTAATAAATTCCGAGCCGAGGTCGTCGATAATCAGCAGGTCGCAGTCTGTCGCCATATCGAGCAGCTCGTCGGTATCGCTGCGGCTGCGCATCTGACTCTCATAGTGGGCGATAATCGCGGGAGCGGACACATAGATCACGCCGTAGCCTCTCTTGATGACCTCGTTTGCAATCGCGAGCGAGAGGTGTGTCTTGCCCAGACCTGTCGCCCCGCACATCAGCAGACTTTTTGATTCGGGAGTAAAGCTGCCGGCGTAGCCCGTGCAGTAGCGCACAACGCGCTCCATGTGCCTGTGAGGATTGACTCCGTTGGAGTCGGTTTCGTCGGGGTAGAGGTCGACGTTGAAGCTTTCAAAGGTCGAGAGCTTGAGCGGCGCGTGGCGGTTAAGCTCCTCGCAGGCGCATTCGGTCAGCGCTTGTTTAAGACAGCTGCACATCAGCGTCCTGCCGTTTTCGTCGTAATAGCCGGTGTCCGAGCAGCGCTTGCAGCTGTATTGCGGTTCAAGAGCGTCTGCCGGATAGCCGTTTGAAACAAGAATCCTCTCAAGCTCCTCCTGCATCGCGAGGTTCTGGCGTTTAAGGCCTTCAAGCACCTCTGTGACATTACCGCCCGAAACGACAGCTCGCGCGGCTTTTATTCCGCTGTCGGCTATTCCTTTTTCAAGCTCGGCGGCTTTGGGGAGCTTTGCGAATATCTCCTCGCGCCTGAAATCCGACTCGCGTTTTGCTGTGAGCCTTCTCTGAGACAGCCTGTCCGCCGCTGCTTTTTGAATTTTTACACTGTATCCCATGGCAAACTCCCGTTATTCGTAGTCGTCAAGTCTGTTGATTTCTTCAAGCTCGTCTATGTCGTATGAGCTTGTCTGCGCGGCAGGCTCCTGTTTCTTTTTGGAGCTTTCAAATTCCGCGAGGTCGGTTTTGTTTTGAATGCCGCTGTTGTGCCACCGCTTCAGGATGCCGTCGATGTAGTTGAATTTCATCTCGCCCTTTGAGTCAACGCAGCGCTCGTAAGCTTCCCTGAGCATTTCAGGCGGGAATTTCCATTCCGTGACCCAGGTGCTGCAATAATCGAGCTGCTTTTTGCTGGGCGAGCCGGCGTTTTTCAGACCGAACGCCGAGGCGACAATGGTGTAACACTTGGTTCGCTGAGTCGCGAGACGGATTTTGTTGTCGGCTTCCTCAACCGAGCCCACGCCGTCGTTTGCCCACGAGACGCCGATGCGCTCGATCGTCCTCATGTTGCCCTTGTCAATGCTTATCGCGTACTGAATGAGCATGAGGATAACGTCCAGCGGCAGACCGCAGGTGTCCTTGAGCATCAGCAGGGTAGAGATATCCGCGTTCGACAGCACCTTGCCGAGGGCTGTCTGTGCTTCGCTTACAAGGATTTTCAGCTCCTCGTCATCAGCCAATCGCTGAACGGTAAACACATAGTCGGGCTTTTGCGGCTTTGTCACCGTGAAGCGCGGCTTTTCAGGCTCTGTTTTCTCAATGGCAGGTTCTTCGGTCATAACTTCACGGACGGGTTCCGGCTTTGGTACGGATAATTCTTCTTTGGAATTATCAACGGGTGAATAAACCTGATCGCTCTTTTGCAGGATTCCCATGTTTACCCAGTAATCAAGCGCTTCGGGAATGTCCGTCACGTTAACGCCGGTGCACGCTGAGATGTCACTGTTATCAAGCTCTCTGTCGGCGTTGCGCAGCACATAGAGCAGCACCTTGAGCTTTACGCCGTCGGAGAATTTAAGTCCCTCGTCGACAACCTTTGAGGGCACAGCAAAAACGGAGCGCCACGCTCCGAGATTTATCGATATCGACATTATATCAACTTCCTATATCTTTTTCAACCTATAGTATAGCATAAAAAATCAGGTTTGAAATAAGAAAATAGAATTATATAAAAAATTAAAGGCTGCCGCCAAAACTGACGACAGCCGTGTAAAATATTTAATTTTTGCCGTGACCGACGATCTGAATGAGAAGGTCGAGGATTTTTACGTAGATCCAGAGAACGGTGAAGGCGAGACCGAAGGCTGCCGACCATTCATACTTTGAGGGGAGCTGGTTTGTAACAACGTGGTCGATAGTTGCAAAGTCCGTAATCAGGAACAGGCTCGCGATGATGATCGAGATGATCGTGAGTCCGAGGGAGATCCAGAAGTTGCCGAGAATGCTCGCGACAAAGGGTCTTGTGAAGGGAATGAGATATCCGAGGAAGCTGAGAATTGAAACGCTGACCATTGTGATGAACAATGTGAGCATAATCATTCTGAACTTCTTTGTCACCTTGATGATTTTTGCGGAGTAGAGAATGCCCATTGTCAGGACGATAGCGATTGTAATCACGAGGGCGAGAAGTCCGAGGTACTCATAGCCCTTGATTACCGTGAAAACGATAAACGAAATCAGGAAGCCCTGACAGAAGGAGTAAATAGTGCCGGTAACGGGGATAATCGGTCTTGCGAACGCGGAAATGATCTGGGTGATGATAGCGAGAATGCTCGCGCCGATGAAAAATCCGAGCTGCATGACAGAGGTGCTTACTTCAAAGCCCTTGTAGGTAAATGCGAGAGTCTGAGGCTGATTTGCGAAGATCGACGCGTTCATTACGAGATACACCATCATTCCCGCGACGGTCATCAGCAGAAAGAACGCGGTTTTGATCGTGATTCTGCCGTAGCCCGCAGCTTTCTCGTTATATCCGGCTCTCTCTTCAACCTTGTTCAGACGGTTGAGAACGGGGTTTGACCTGAAAAACGACTGTTTTTCTTTGGTCTTAGTTTGGTTGTTGTTGGTGCTGTTCATACTTACCTCCAATATATTTATTTTCTGTAGAGTCTGTCTGTTTCGTAGGCAGGCTCTGTTGTCAGACGAACCCCGAGCTTTTTCAGCGTGCGGGTATCTGTTTCGGAAAGGATAACGGTAGCGTGAGCCTCGGTGTCGCGCAGCTTTGGAAGCTGAGCCATCGCGAGCTTTGCCGTCGGGTTGGTGACAGCCGACATCGAAAGTGCGATTAATATCTCGTCGGTGTGGAGTCTCGGGTTATTTGAACCGAAGCTCTCGACCTTAAGCTTCTGGATAGGCTCGATTACAGCAGCGTCGATGATATCGACCTCTTTGGGGATTTTCGCGAGCGACTTGAGGGCATTGAGCAGCATTGCCGCGCATGCGCCGAGAAGATTTGTCGTCTTGCCGGTGAGGATCCTGCCGTCGTCAAGCTCGATAGCGGCAGCCGGAGCGCCTGTGGCGTCAGCCTTGTCAAGAGCCGCGGCAACGACCCTGCGGTCAGAGGTAGACAGCTTGTTCTGCTTCATCAGCAAGCCGATTTTGTAAGCCTCGTCGACAGCGCCTACGCCCTTTGTGTGGCTGCAGAGAGCGGCGTAATAACGGCGGATGATCTCCTGGTTTGCCGCGTCGCAGACGACCTTGTCGTCGATAATGCAGTTGCCCGCCATATTTACGCCCATATCCGTCGGGGATTTGTAGGGCGACTCGCCGAGAATCTGCTCGAACATCGTGTTGAGTACGGGGAAGATCTCGATGTCGCGGTTATAGTTAACGGTGGTTTTTCCGTAAGCCTCAAGGTGGAACGGGTCGATCATGTTGACGTCGTTCAGATCGGCTGTAGCGGCTTCATACGCGACGTTTACGGGGTGCTTGAGCGGAAGGTTCCAGATAGGGAAGGTCTCAAACTTCGCATAGCCCGCCTTGACTCCGTGCTTGTGCTCGTGGTAGAGCTGCGAAAGACATACCGCCATTTTGCCGGAGCCGGGACCCGGAGCCGTGATGACAACCAGCTTTCTGGAGGTTTCAACAAAGTCGTTTTTGCCGTAGCCCTCGTCGCTGACGATCAGATCGACGTCGGTGGGGTAGTTGGGAATGGAGTAGTGATGATATACGCTTATGCCGTTGTCTATCAGGTGTTTTTCGAACTTAACGGCTGTGGGCTGCTCGGCGAATCTTGTCATTACAACGGAATTGACGCACAGACCGCGGCTTTTGAACAGGTCGATCAGCCTGAACACGTCAAGATCGTATGTAATACCCAAATCGCCGCGAACCTTGTTTTTTTCAATATCGTCGGCGTTGATAACGATGACGATTTCAGCGTCGTCCTTGAGCTGCATGAGCATCTGCAGCTTTGAGTCGGGCTTAAACCCGGGAAGTACCCTTGAGGCGTGATAGTCGTCAAAGAGCTTGCCGCCGAATTCAAGATACAGCTTGCCGCCGAATTTGGCGATTCTGTCGCGGATGTGCTGCGACTGCGTCTCAAGGTATTGATTATTATCAAATCCTATTTTCATTATTTAACCTCCTGAGAGCAAAACTCTGTATAATTATATCACCTATAACGTCAAAAATCAATTATTTTTTTATTGACAGGACTCATTCGTCGGGATAAAAACCGGCATAAAAAATTTTTTTGAAGATAAAGAGTGACATTTGATTATCTTTGTGATATAATAACCGTGTATTTGCCGGAAAAGGCACTATAGGAGTGAAAAAATATGAAAAGAATAATAGCAGTTTTATTGTCGTCGCTGATGCTTTCGGCGGCGGTCATGTCCGGCTGCGGACAGTCGTCAAAGCCTTCGCAAGCACAGTCGTCAGCGGAAAAGACGACCTCGGCGCCGGCGTCGTCGCAGAGCCAAAACACGGATACCACCGAAGCCGCGGTTTCCGGCGGCTGGACTATCGACACTGAGATCAAGCCCGTAGTGACTGAGTCGCAGAAGGCGGAATTCGAAAAATCCATAAATTCCTTTGATACCCTCAATATGGAACCTGTGGCGCTGCTCGCTCAGCAGGCTGTTCAGGGCACAAATTCGGCTTTTCTTTGTCTTGACAAGACGACCTCGGGCAAATCCGTCACATCGTGGGACGTCGCGGTGACCTACACAGACCTCTACGGCAAGGCAAAGCTCACCTCTATCATCGAGGTTCACCCCGAAAACGTCAGAACCGTTGAAACACCGGGCGAGGGTCTGGACGACTCATGGCAGACCGTTGAGATCACCGAGGGACTAAAGCTTGACGATTCGCTCAAGGAAGCTCTCGACAGCGTTATGACTGAGGACTACGTTCCCGTAACTGTTCTGGGAAGTCAGGTCGTATCGGGCACGAACTACATTCTTATCGTACAGGAAAAGAAGGACGGCAAGCCCGTAAACATGGTAGTGGAGCTTAATGTCGACGCCGAAGGCAAAGCCGAGCTTGTAAAAGAAGGCGTATTCGATCTGAATTACTATCTGTCTATCACCAGCTAAAAAGATTGGCGCCGTCGCAGGCGCCTTTCAATTTATAGTATATATCCCGTTACGAATCTCAGCGCGGTTAATTCGGAAAAATCAAAGTCCAGCGCCTTGTCCGAGGAAATAAAATTCATTGAGCGGTAAGCTCCGTTGTCAGAATAAACGCAGTAAAAATGCAGACCCTTGAAGCCCTTGTTCCACGCGCAGACAATGCCGATTTTTCCGTCATCAAGAGCCTGCCTGAACTTTTTCAGTGAAATATAATTCGAAAAAGGAATATTATTTTCCCTGAAATACCGCTTCAGGCTGAAGGGCGTGGTGCCGAACCTTCCCGAAAGCCACGGCATTCCGAGCTTTTCCATTTCGCTGAGCACATCGGGAAAATGAGCGTCGATACCCTTGAACACCAGGGCGTTGTAAACCGCCACGATTCCGCAGCCGACCTTTGAAACAGGCTCGCGGCTTCTTCCGTAGCGCAGCTGCGATACAGGGTCGATGCATTGTCCGTAAATAAACTTCCGATTCATAAATACATACCTTATTATATATTGATTAGGGGAGAGAATATGAAAAAATTTATTGCGTCGCTGTTGATCGCCGTATGTCTTGTCTGCGGCGCGGGTACGGCTTTCGCCGCGTCGCCCGACGAGGCTGTGATGATATCACAGCAGGACGGCCTGACACCGCTGTACACCACGGCGCCTGACAGCTCGCTCAAGGATCATTCAAATCACATGAGCCGTCAGGAGGGAATACTTTTTTACACCCAGACAACAGCTCTCGCCCTGATTGCGGGATACCTTATCCTGTTCAAGGTCAAGGGCATTCCTCACGGCGAAAAAATGCACAGACGAAGAAGAAAGGACGGCTGATTATGCCGCCCTTTTTTTATCGCAGTCGTTTGAAAAAGCTCTTTAGCAGCCCCGCGCATTCAGCTTCCATTAATCCGCCGACGTATTCGGGCTTGAAATTGAACGGCATTTCAAAAAGGTTCGTAACAGTGCCGCAGGCTCCGTTTTTGAAATCGTAAGCGCCGAAATACACCTTCGGGATATGCGCGTTGATAATCGCGCCGGCGCACATCGGACACGGCTCGAGCGTGACGTAAATCTCGCAGTTCCACAGCCGCCAGCCGCCGAGGGCTTTGCAGGCGTTGTTTATCGCGTCGATCTCAGCGTGGAGAAGGGCGTTTTTTTCTTTTTCGCGGCGGTTCCTGCCCGTGGCGACAAGCTCGCCGTTGCGGGTGATGACCGCGCCGACCGGAACCTCTCCGTCGTCGAACGCTTCCTTAGCCATATCGAGAGCAAGAAGCATATATTTATTGATTTCCGTACTCATGGTCATTGCGCAATCGGGAACAGGTTAAGAACCGTGAGCGTAAGGAACACGCTCATGGAAATCATCACGCCGGGGTTTACGAGGAAGGCGCTCATTTTATTTTTGAAAGTGAGCAGCTCGGCTCCGGGCTCAAGCGGCTTTTCCCTGTCGCTCAGACTAAGCGTGATCTTTTTGCTCCTGACAAGATAAATAAACGACAGGAATCCCGAAACAAGGAACAGCAAAATGATAACAAGCTGGATAAGCGTGAGCGTCCGCTCGTCGAAATTTGAGTTAGAGTACAGGATAGTGAATAAAATAGCGTAGAAATTATTCATGAAATGAAGGATAACGGACGGAATGATAGAATCCGTGACGATATCGATATAAGCGAACATCAGACCGACAGGGAAGGTAAATACTATCTGGGTGGTGTTTGCGTGCATGGCGCTGAACAGAATCGACGAAGCGATGACCGCAAACGCCCTGCCGTAGCGCTTGAGCGAGCCCATAACAAGTCCTCTGTACGCGAATTCCTCGGCGAAGGCGGGAACAATAGCTACAGATATGATGTTAAGAATAATTTCAAACGGGGTAAGCGCTGAGGTTTCGACGGTGCCGGCGCTGTTGTGCAGACCGAAAAGCGAGAGATTTGAATCAAAAATCTCGGAGGCGTAATTCGATACCATAGCCACAGCCATTCCCATGAGTATCAGCGGGACAAGCGTTGTCGAGCTGACGGTTGTTTTACCGAAAGCGTCCCTGAACTTGAAGCCGGTGGCGGCGATAAACAGGAGTCCGGGTATGAACGCCGAGCCTACGCTCAGAAAAATATCCTCAAGCTGAGTGAGCGTTTCATCGGGCGTGATGTCAAAAGCCCCGAACAGCAGCATAAAGCCGATTGCGAGGACGTACATCACCGCGGTGTAGGTGAGGGCGTAAAAGCCGACAGCCGTGCATCTTTTTCTGAGTCTTGTGTGAGTGTTCCGCCTTATCGTATCCGCTGTAATAACAGGCCGCGGAACGTACTGCCTGTACTGCGGATATGTGTACTGCTGCATATAATCAACTCCACCATAGATTGTACCATATAAGGGCGTTTTTTTCAAGGATTTCGTTACAAGAATGTAAATTGACAAACAGCCCCTTTGGTGGTATTTTGAAAGTGGATTATTATGTCAATCAGGAAAGGATTGAAAAATATGGTTACCGCAATGCTTTTTGCCGGCGGGATAGGCGCGAGAATGAAGTCGTCCGATCTGCCGAAGCAGTTTCTGGAGGTGGGCGGAAAGCCTATTATCGTTCACACAATGGAGCATTTCTCGAGGCACCCGATGGTCGACGGCATTGTCATCGCCTGCAAGGAGGACTGGATAGAGTATCTTGTCGAGCTTATCGAGCGTTTTTCGGTCAAAAAGATCCGTTCGATCGTACCGGGCGGCGAGACGGGCTTTGCCTCGATCCATAACGGAGTTGTCGCGACCGCCGCGTTTTCCAAAGACCCCGGCGATATTATTCTTATCTGCGACGGAGTGCGTCCGATGCTCTCGGACAGGCTGATCTCCGATTGTATCACGGAAACGATAAAACACAAGACCGCCGTACCGGTCACCCCGAGCATCGATTCACTCCTTTACAGCACGGACGGAGAAAGCTGCAAAAAAAGCTATGACAGGAATACAATGTACGTCACTCAGGCTCCGCAGGGGTACACCATGGAGCGCATTCTCTGGGCGCATGAGGAAGCGGAAAAGCGCGGCATAACCAACCCGATATCCTCGAGCGAGCTGTTTATCGAGCTGGGCGAGAGCGTACACCTGTTCAGAGGCGAGCGGTTCAACATCAAGGTCACGACTCCCGAGGATCTGGTTACTCTGCGCGCTCAGTTTTATTACGATAATTACAAGAAATTTGCCAAGGAAGAATTGAAGTATGGACTATAAGGTTAAGGACTGTGTCCTTCAGAGTATTTACAGTGACGCTTTTGAAATTGCGAACGCGGATATCCCGTGGGACAAGCTTTCGGGCTCAACGGTGCTGATAACAGGCGGCGGCGGATTTATCGGCGGCTACCTCTGTCTTGCTCTGCTCACAAGAAACGATGAATACAACTCGGATATCCGTGTGATCGCTCTTGTCAGGAACGGCGAAAGAGCGCGGAAAAAATTCGGAGATCTGCTTGAACGCGATGATTTTTCGCTCTGCGTTCAGGACGTCAACGAGGAGATAAAAGCCCCGCGCGCGGATTATATCATTCACGCGGCTAGTCAGGCGAGCAATATCCAGTTTGAAAACGACCCCGTAGGCACGATAACCGCCAACCTCACCGGCACCGCCAACGTTCTTGACTACGCGAAAAAGAGCGGAGCGAAGTCGACTCTGATCGTCTCAAGCCTCAAGGTTTACGGCGTGATTTACGGCAGTCAGGAGAAAATCACCGAGGACGACAGCGGATATATCGATTTCACCTCATACAAGAACTGCTACGCCATGGGCAAGCGCGCTTCCGAGACGCTCGCCGCGAGCTACTGCCGCGAGTACGGAATGAACGTAAAGCTCGCTAGACCCGCCTATATTTACGGAGCGGCGTCGCTTGACGACGACAGGGTATGGGCGCAGTTTATCGCGAATGTCGTAAGAGGTCAGGATATCCTGCTCAAGAGCAACGGAGCCGCCAACCGTTCCTTCTGCTACGTCACCGACACGGCGACGGGACTTCTGACGATTCTGCTTAAAGGCGAAAACGCCCTGCCATACAATATTTCCTGCGAGCTGTCCGACACGACGATACGCGGCTTTGCGAAGGCGGCATGCGCGGCGTTTCCCGAGAGGAATATAAGCCTGAAATTTGCAAATCCCGGGGACGAGCGAGAGCCGGAAAATCTTCCTTCTCCGCTCAGGCAGGTGCCCGAAATCCTCGACAATAAAAGGCTGAAATCGCTCGGATGGGAGCCGAAGGTGTCGCTTACAGAGGGAATTAAAAGGGCAGTTGCTGTATTAGAGGAGCAAACAAAGTAGTAATTTCGTCTATTATCTACAATCTGTTGTGTTCTTGTTGACAAGGGCACAAAATATGTGATATTATACAATAGTATGGATAAACTGTTTATTATCCGTTTCAGCAGGATAATAAGCTTTAGCCTGTTTTGAAAATGGGGGAAAGTATGAATACCGCTATAATTCTCGCGGGCGGAGTCGGCAGCCGCATGGGCGTCGACAGACCGAAGCAGTTTTTGATGGTAGAGGAAAAACCGATAATTTCATATTGCTTTGATATTTTCCAGAAGCACGATGAAATCGACGCCATGGTCGTTGTTGTCAGCGAGCAGTGGCAGGGATTTGTCGAGGAATACGCCGCAAAGTACGGCGTTGACAAGATTTGCGGATACGCTCCGGCGGGCAAGTCGCGTCAGCATTCCATATATAACGGCCTCAAGTGCATCGCTCAGAACGCCCCGGACACCGATATCGTAATCGTCCACGACGCGGCGCGTCCGCTCGTTTCCGACAGAATCATCTCGGACTGCGTCAAGGGCGCGACGGATTATGACGGCGCGATGCCTGTTATCACCGTCAAGGACACTGTTTACCAGAGCGCCGACGGCGAAAAAATCGACTGCCTCTTAAAGCGCAGCGAGTTATTCGCGGGACAGGCTCCCGAGAGCTTCAAGTTCAAAAAATACTATCGGATACATAACGAGGTCAGCGACGAGGAGATCGGCGCTACTGCGGGCAGCAGCGAGATCGCTTACCGCCACGGAATGGAGATCCGCATGGTAAAGGGCAGCGAGCGCAACCTCAAAATCACCACGATAGAAGATTTGGAAACCTTTGAAACGATACTGAAAGGCGGCAACTGATATGGATACTATGAAGGCGAGAGTATTAAGAGCTGTCGGCAATCTCGAGTACTGCGATTATCCTATGCCCGAGGTCAAGCCCGACGAGGTGCTTTTCCGCGTAAAGGCGTGCGGAATCTGCGGCTCGGATATCCCCAGAATTTTTGTGAACGGCACCTACCACTTTCCGACTATCCCCGGACATGAGTTCTCCGGTGAGGTAGCGGGCGTAGGCGACGAGAAATACAAGGACTTAATCGGCACGAGAGCCACTGTTTTTCCGCTGATTCCCTGCAAGACCTGCGAGAACTGCAATAACGGCGACTACGAGATGTGCAAGAGCTACGACTATCTCGGTTCGCGCAGCGACGGAGCCTTCGCCGAGTACGTGAGAGTTCCGGTCTGGAACCTCGTTCCCATTCCCGACAGCCTTTCCTTTGAGGAAGCCGCTATGACCGAGCCCTGCGCTGTTGCGCTTCACGCGCTCAGACGCGCTCAGATCGAGGTAGGCGACAATGTAGTTATCTTCGGACCCGGCACCATCGGCATGCTTATCGCTCAGTGGGCGAGAGCATGGGGCGCGAGAGTCCTTCTCGTCGGCACCGACGTAAATAACTGGGATTTCATCGAGAGCATGGGCTTCACCGAATACTGCAACTCCTCCAAGGAGGACGCGATCGAGTGGGTAAAGAAGATGACCGGCGGCGTAGGCGCAGATATCGCTATCGAAGCGGTCGGAATCGCACTCACAGCCTGCAACTGTCTTGAGGCTGCGGCTTCGGGCGGCAAGGTTATCTTTGTCGGCAACCCTCACGGGGATTTCACCTTCCCGCAGAACACCTACTGGCAGATTCTCAGAAAGCAGCTTTCGATCTTCGGAACATGGAACTCAGCCTACAGTGATACCCACAAGAGCGACTGGAACCTTGTCGTTGACGCTATGGCTAAGGGCATGATTGACGCCAAGAAGCTCATCACACATAAATTTGACCTTGAAACCATGGATAAGGGTCTTGATATCATGAAGAACAACACAGAGTTCTTCGCCAAAATCATGGTTGTGAATCAATAAAGAGGTATTGATATGAAAGGAATGTTATCGCCTTCTCTGATGTGTGCCGACGCGCTTAATTTACAGTCGGAGATAGAGGTGCTTGACAAGCTCGGCGTTGAATATATCCACCTTGATTTCATGGACAATCACTTTGTTCCGAATATCACTCTGAGCGCCGATCTGATAAAGGCGGTCAAGGGCGTGCTTGTAAATATGAAGCGCGATATCCACATCATGGCATATAATCCCGCACAGTATTTTGATACGATGGATATCGGACAGGGCGACATTGTCGCGGTGCACTACGAAGCCTGCGACAATCTTCACGAGGTTCTCGCTGAAATCAGACAGAGAGGCGCGAGTCCTTTTGTCGCGATCAGTCCCGACACCGCGCCCGAAGTTCTCGCGGATTATCTTGACGAGCTCGACGGCGTAATCGTAATGACGGTTTATCCGGGCTTTGCGGGACGTCCTATTGTCGAGGGCAGCTTTGACAAGATCAAGGCGGTGCGCAAGCTCCTCGACAGCAGGAGAGAGGGCATTCTGCTTGAGGTCGACGGACACGTCAGCTGGGATCTGTGTCAGAAGATGCGCGCTTGCGGCGGCGATATGTTCGTCGCGGGTTCTTCCTCGCTGTACCAGAAGGGGCTCGACCTTGAACAAGCCGTTGAACGCATGAGAGCTTTGATTTCTTAAAAAGTATTAGGGGTGTATTTGTGGTTTATCAGATTGAAGTAAAAGAGTTGACGATTGTCAAGAACAAAATGACTCTTACGATAATGGGTACTATTTCTGACCCTACGATCAATTCGCATTTTCTTTCAAATCCCAAGCTGGTGCTGCATTTTAATAACGGCAAAGAGGACAGACGTATTCCGTTTGTCCTTTCGAATGTAACCCACATTGACGGAAAATGCTTTTTCTCAGGCAGATATACATACCGTCTCGACCTGCTTTTCTGGAAGACGAGAAAGGAATGCCTGCCGTTTGAAATGTTCCTCAATCTCGGCTTTGCCGATTTTTATGAGGAAAAAATTCCTGTTGACCTGACTCCGGAGCTTTCGGAATCCGATAACAGAAATTTCAAGTATACCATTCACGGAAACAAAATCGAGTTTACTCCGGACAGAAGAAAAATCTATCATAATCCGGTAGCGAAATTCTTCGTAAAATTCTTTAACGGAATTATAAAGACCGTTCTCTTTATCCTCTCGCTGGCGCTTATTCCGTTCTTTATCCTCGAGGCGCTTCTGCGCATGACGGGTATTATGAACCTTCCTGCGCGTTTTAACGACGAGAACCCGATCAAGAGATTCATAGCATACATCTTCTGGCGCTTCTCGAGAGTATCGACTACCGACCTCTCTGTATGGAAGGTCAAGAGGTGGATTTTCAGAAGGTGCTTCGGCTTCTACAAGACCTTCTTCAAGGTTCAGGACAAGAAGATTTCGTTCATCTCGCTTCGCCGCGACGATCTGTCGGGCAACTTCGCGTTTGTTTACGACAAGCTCAAGAACGACGACAGCCTTGACATCAATTTTATTCTCAACGATCACACCATAGCCTACATGTCCTTCAAGGAGATCCGCGCGTTCACAAAGGCTTGCGCGACAAGTAAGGTTGTTGTGCTCGACGAGTTCACACCTCAGATACACTACATTGATCTGAGGGACGATACAAAGCTGATTCAGCTCTGGCACGCCTGCGGCGCGTTCAAGACCTTCGGCTTTACCCGACTTTCAAAGCCCAAGGGTTCTCCGCAGCCCACAAGGAACCACAGAAGCTACGACTTCGTTACCGTCAGCTCCACATACTGCAAGAAATGCCACTCCGAGGGCTTCGGTATCGCCACCGACAACGTCGTGGCTACGGGTATTCCGAGAACAGACGTATTCTTTGACGAGAATTACAAGGCGGCTGCCCGCAAGAAGTTCTACGACGCTCATCCGACCTTCAAGGGCAAGAAAATCATTCTTTTTGCGCCGACCTTCCGCGGCATGGTCAAGGAGACGGCGTTCTATCCTACAGAGATGTTCGATATCAACGAGGTATGCTCCAAGATACCCGACGACTACGCGATCATCATCAAGCATCATCCCTTTGTCAACGACGTTCAGCCGATTCCCGACCGCTACAAGGACAGGGTGATCGACCTCTCGGCGGACAACGAGCTCAACGATCTGCTCTTTGTCACCAACGTCATCATCACCGACTACTCATCGCTCGTATTTGAGGCGTCGCTGATCGACATTCCGATGATTTTCTACGTATTCGACCTTGAGAAATACATCAACGAGCGCGATTTCTATTTTGATTTCAAGCTTTACGCGCCCGGCAAGATTGTTTATTCAACAGAACAGCTTATCGATTCTATTAAAAACGAGGATTACTGCACAGAGAAGATCAAGCCGTTTGCCGACATGTTCTTCGATTACCGCGACGGCAGATCCACGCAGAGGGTAGTAAAGCTGATTTACGACAATCTCAAATAATTTTCGAAAACCTATTGACAAAATTGGCGGTATTTAGTATAATGTAAAGGCTGATGAAAATCAGATACGCGCCAATAGCTCAGCTGGATAGAGCAACTGCCTTCTAAGCAGTAGGTCAGGGGTTCGAGTCCCTTTTGGCGCGCCAACAGCGCCAAGTATCATTACTTTCGGCGCGCCAATAGCGCCAAAAGGCGCAACAAGTGGCACCAAAGGATTTTGGTGCATACATGGTGGGATTAGCGTAGTTGGTTAACGCGCCAGTTTGTGGCACTGGAGACCGACGGTTCGAATCCGTCATTCCACCCCACTTGACTCATTAGCTCAGTTGGCAGAGCACTTGACTTTTAATCAAGGTGTCCGGAGTTCGAATCTCCGATGGGTCACCAATGCCGCACAAGGAAACTTGGGCGGCTTTGTTTTTAGTCAGATCTCTGCCAAACGAGTAAAATACAAATTGGGCTGTCGCCAAGCGGTAAGGCAACGGACTTTGACTCCGTCATCCGTGGGTTCGAATCCCGCCAGCCCAGCCATCATGCGAGCACAAAAAAGATATTGTGCCGAAAAAGCCCGATTTTATCGGGCTTTTTTGCTGTCCGAACCGTGGTTTTAGAAGGTGCCGAATCGTAGATATTTTTCGCCGATTTTTTAGTTTGGCGGGATTCGAACCCACGGGGAGCGCTAAAAGAAGTAAATATTTAGCTATAGGCGGGTAAGAGATATCAGAAATCTTTTACCCGCTTTTTGTTTTGCTCAACTCTGGCAAATGAGTGAGAATCAAACATTAAAAAACTAATAAGTAACGCCGAACCCGCCGTTGAAGAAAGGTTTGTAAAATACAAATCTTTCCGAAGGCGGAGATAGCGTCCACCGACGCCCAATCGTTTAGGAATAAGCGGTTGGGCTTTTTTTATTTATCAAAAAAACTTTAAAGGAGACAAAACCAATTGAAACATTTTTTAATCATCAACGGTCGGATCGTTCCGGCTAAGTTTGTACCGCGCAAGATTGCGGTCAAAAAATCCATTGACAGCGAGGAATCTTCAAACTGTAAATTTGAAGAACCGTTTTGCTCTGATGCTGATGAGGACGAGGTATTCCTTTCCAACGTCAGCTTCAGCCTTATTCTAAAAATGCTCTGTATCTACAGCAGCAACCACAGCTTCAACCAAAGATTAAGAATGATGGGAGAATCGACAATGAAAGACGGATTCATGAACAAGTACCACAAGAGCTGCTTCGATCAGACGACAGCGAATATCGACAGGAGCAATAACGTCCTGATGGCTGCGGTATATCTGCTGACGGCTGATTTCAGGCTGTGGAAGCAGACGAAAAATCACGTTGAGAAGAATAGGATCTGTTTCGGCAGGTTCAAGCCCGTCAACTGTACTGAAACCGGCTACACCGTTTACAGCGCGGCGAAGGACATCTATCTCGGCACCAAGCATTTCACGCTCAGCGACCTCGCGGATAAACACCTGATACCGCCGAAGCTGTTCGAGGTGATCTGCACAGCGATGACAATCAAGCGGTACGGCGTTAAGGTGCTCGACCGAGCGAAAGAGGTTGCGGCATGAGTAGGTTAGATAAGATTCCCGAAGCGGTCAGGGATTTGAAAACCGACGGAGAAGCCGCCTTTATGCAAGCCCTCCTGGAGATCGAGCCGGACGAGGACATTATGTCGTGTGAATACTGTGAATATTATCGGGTCAAAGCGGATCGTTTCGGCAGAAAGTGCCGTATTGATTACTGTCCGTGTCTCAAAGAGCGTATCCCTTACGGCGCGGCTGGATATATTGATTTTTGCTGAAATTGCGATTCCCAAACACCCACCCAAAGAAAACTCCACCGGAGAATAACAAAAACAAAGGAGCTGACTCAAAATCCTTTCGGGTTTTGAGCCGGCTCCATATTTTTGACGTCTATGTATTATCTTCTGTCCGCGTCGGGATAAACCGCTCTGCAGCCGCCGATGAATTTCGGGCGTGTTCTCGCTGCAAGGAGAATTGCTCCGCCGATATGGTCAAGGCTGAGCCTGACGGGTACGGCTACTCTTTTGAGGTGCATGCCGATCAAGGTGCCGCCGATATCCAAGCCCGCGTCCGCGCGTATTTCTTCAACAGCGACGGGATTTTTGAATTTTTTCCACGCTGTCGCAGCAAACGAGCCACCTGCCTTTGGCTGAGGAATAACGCAAACCTCCTCAAGACCTGCCGCCGCTTCCTTCTCAATGATAATAGCGCGGTTGAGGTGTTCGCAGCACTGAGCAGCAAGGTAAACTCCGCGTTCTCTGAGCACGTCGCAGATTCCGTTGAAAACCTCCTCCGCGGCGGACACGTTCGAATTATGACCGATAACTCCGCCCACGATCTCGCTTGACGAGCAGCCGACGACCATGATGTCGCCGGGTTTAAGGTCAGCCGCGTCGCAAAGCTCCTGAGCGGCGAGTTTAGCCTGTTCATAAATTGAATCCATATTATCATCTCCGCAAATAGTATATCACATTTTCAAAGAATTACAATAGAACGCGGCGCAAAAACGCGAAAAACGCCTCGGTTCACGTTGCTGGGGCGGAATGAGACGACTGAATTCGGCATTTTTCTTGACAATCTGTCAGATTTAAAGTATCATAATAGTCAAGGAAGGTGATAATATGAAAAAAGTATTTTCTGTATTAGCGATTTGTATCACTGCCGCTATGGCTGTTTCACTCTGCGGCTGCGGCAATAATACAAGCGAAGTATCAGCAACTACCTCAAAGGTTGAAGCCACAACCAAAGCTGCGGCTACGACTGTCCCTGCCGCAACAACAAAAGCCGCTGTTCAGAGCGCAACGGGCAGCAGCGAGTCGAGCGAATCGGCGACTGCCGGTTTTAACGAGCAGGACGCCACAAAGCAGGCTGTTGAAAAAGCTGCCGAGCTCTACGGAGACGGCGACTGGAGACTTGCCTCCTCGGAAAAAACAACAGACCCGAACGGACAGTCCTGTTACCGTATCGGACTGATCAACTATTCCAATTCCCAGTCACCCACATATTATTTCTACAGCGGCGAATCCTTCTGTTATCTTGACGACTCAGATCACTCTGAGAGCTCCGGTGAACAACAGAGCGAATCCGGTCAGGACTACGCGGTTCAGAAGGCGCTCGCTCTTGCGAGTCAGATGTACGGCGAAGGCGATTGGCGCGTTGAGTCTGCTATTGAAGCAATGACCCCGAGCGGTCAGCCCTGTTGGTATGTCGGCGCGGTGAACTATTCAAATTCCCAGTCTCCGACCTACTATTTCTATTCAAGCGACAGCTTTACCTACGCTGACGAGGAAGTCAACGGCTACCGTTACTGATAATCTGAAAATAACCAGACCGTCGGATTTGATTCCGGCGGTTTATTCTTTTTAAAAATCTTTAATAAATCTACACAAAACAGTTATTATATGATATAATATATTTATGTAAAATCTTGACAGGAGTTAATATATGAATGACAAACCGATAAAGCTGTTATTCGCTTCGGATTCGTTCAAGGGCAGCCTGACCAGCCTTCAGACAGCTATGCTGCTCGAAAAGGCGGCTGATGAGGTATTCGGGCGCTGCGAGTGCAAAAGCGTCGCGGTTGCCGACGGAGGAGAGGGAACAGTGGACGCCGTTGTGTCCGCTGTCAGCGGCAAAACCGTCAGCGCCGATGTGCATGACCCGTTGATGAAGCGTATCAGCGCGTCATACGGCTTGCTCGACGATAACAGGGCGATCATCGAGATGGATTCTGCTTCGGGACTTACTCTGGTGCCCGAAAATCTCCGTAATCCGCTGAATACCACCACATACGGCACAGGCGAGCTGATTCTTCACGCGCTTGACAACGGCTGCCGCGACATCACCGTCGCAATAGGCGGCTCCGCTACAAACGACGGCGGAATGGGCTGTATGCGCGCGCTGGGAGTCCGTTTTCTCGATTTCCCGGGAAATGAGCTCGAAGGCTTCGGCAGAGATCTGGAGAAGGTCGATTACATAGATACCGATAATATCGACAAAAGACTCGGCAGCTGCCGGATAACCGTCATGTGCGATGTCAGGAATCCTCTCTGCGGCGAAAACGGAGCCGCGCGCAACTTTGCTGCTCAGAAGGGCGCCGATAAAAAAACTGTCGCAAGGCTTGAATCGGGCATGCAAAATTACCGCGAGGTCATAAAGCGCAGATTTAATATCGACTGCGATTCGGTTGAGGGAGCAGGCGCGGCAGGCGGATTAGGCGCGGCGTTAAAAGTCTTTTGCAGCGGAGAAATGAGGGCGGGCGTAGATACCGTTCTCGATCTGATCGATTTTGACAGCCTTCTTGAAGGCGTTGATCTGGTAGTGACGGGCGAAGGCCGCGCTGATTGGCAGAGCGCCTTCGGCAAGGTGATGAGCGGAGTGGGAAAACGCGCCAAAGCCAAGGGAATACCCGCGATAGGATTGTGCGGCTCGCTCGGAAAAGGCGCGGAAAATATCTTTTCCTGCGGAATCAGCTCGCTGATTACGACTGTAAACGCTCCTATGACGCTCGATATTGCCATTGAAAACGCACAGGGGCTGTACTATGACGCGGCGGTCAGAATGTTCCGCCTGATTAAGGCGGGAATGACCGTCAGAGAGGGGAGAGAAGAAAGTGAGCACTGAAAATAAGGAGTCTTTGGAAATAAAGTCTGACGAGCATCAGGTGTTTCTGCGGGTCACCGAGGCTTATGAGGAAGCAAGGCGCAAACGCGAGAAATACAAAAAATACGGACCGCTGTTCGTACTTATCTCAGGCGTCGTTTTTCTGACGCTGATATTCACGCTCGAGAGCAAAATCTCGTTTTTGATACTTTGGGTCATCACGGTGCTTTACACGGTCGCACTGATGATACGGGCGGAATACAGGTATCACAAATTCAAGGAATACCTCGGACTGACCGGCGATAAGAAGGACGAGGAAGCAAACGAGGAGGAAGAGCAGACATGAAAAAGATATTCTCTGTATTCCGTTTGGATTTACACAGCCTGACAAAGAATCTTATCGTCTTTGTCGTAGTGATAGGAATAACGATTCTGCCCGCGTTATACGCGTGGTTCAACATCGCGGCTAACTGGGACCCTTATTCGAGCACGGGAGGTATTTCCTTTGCGGTATGCATGCTTGACAAGGGCTGTAAGTTCAAAAGCATGGAAATCAACGCCGGCGAAAAGATCACCGACGGGCTCAAGGCAAATGATAAAATGGGCTGGGAATTTGTCGATGACGAGGACGAAGCGGTTCAGGGCGTAGAAAACGGCAAGTATTACGCCGCAGTTGTCATTCCCGAGGACTTTTCAGAGAATCTCCTGTCGATAACCTCAGGCAAGTTCAGTCAGGCTAAGCTGCAATACTTTGTTAACGAGAAGAAAAACGCCATAGCCCCGAAGATCACCGATAAGGGCATTTCGACGATACAGGAGTCGGTTGACGCCGCATACGTCAGCACGATCGCCGAGACTATCGCCACTACGCTCAACTTTACCGAGGAGGAGCTTGAGGGTGAGAAGGAGAAAATCGCCGATAAGCTCACCACGGCTCTCGGTAACGCCAAGACCGATATCAAGAGCTTCAACGACTCCGTAGATCTGCTGATAACCTCGCTCGATTCTGTCAGCGATCTGATAAAATCCAACAAGGATATGATTCCCACTATCCGGAAATCACTCGCGAATGTCGGCGTTGTGACCGGGGATATCAAGGGCTTGATTTCCTCGACCCAGAGCACAGCCGCACAGCTGACGACCGTGATAGATAATCTTATCACCTCGGGCGACTCATACGCTCAGAGCATTTCAACTCAGCTTGACGACGCTTTTTCCACCGTCAGCACAGACGCGAACGCCGTCGCTTCCAAAATCAGCAAAATCGAGGTCATTAACCAGAGCAGGATAGCCGTCAATAACAAGCTGATCTCTATCTTCAACGGAATTCAGACCAACCTCGGCATAGATTGCTCAAAGGTTATCTCAAAGCTCGAGAGCTCAAACGAAAAGCAGAACGCGATCATCGACAAGATCGACGCGATTTGCGACACGATCAAAACAAAGGGCGAGGTTCCGGCAAACGCAAAGGCTGAGCTTGACAGTCTTATTTCGGACGCGGAGTCCTCAGTTGCCGCGGCATCGTCCGAATTCAGCTCTGTCAAGGGCGAGATCGATTCTGCGCTCAATAATTCCTTCACAAAGCTCGACAGTGTCGCAGACTTTGCGCAGACCGTCAGCGGCACGACCGATCAGCTTGACAAAACCTTCGACACAGCCGCAACGACCGTCGACGATCTCAAGGGCGTGCTTAATAACCTCAAGACATACCTCAACAGCCTTTCAGACCGCATTGACAAGGCGGTTGATAAAATCGATACGGCAAAGAACAACGAGACGCTTGAAAATCTGATTATTCCGGTCATCGAGGATCCCAAGGCGCTCGGCAGCTTCCTTTCAGAGCCTGTTTCCTACGATACCAACCGCGTCTATCCGATCGAAAACTACGGCTCCGCCATGACTCCGTTCTATTCCGCGCTTGCGCTGTGGGTAGGCGGCGTTGTTCTGGTTGCCGTTCTCAATGTTGACCTTACGGAAAGCGACCGCAAAAAGCTCGGCAAGGCAAACCCTGTGCAGCTTTTCTTCGGCAGATACCTGATGTTTCTCGTGATAAGTCAGATTCAGGCGATAATCATCGCGCTGGGCGACCTGTTCTTCCTCAAGATACAGTGCGACAACCCGCTGCTGTTCGTGATAACCTGCATGCTCTCCAGTCTTGTGTATTCGCTTATAATCTATTCTCTTACGATAACGTTCAGCGTGATCGGCAAGGCTCTCGCTGTCATTATCCTTATCATGCAGGTCGCCGGTTCGGGCGGCACCTTCCCGATAGAGGTTCTGCCGGGACCGTTCAAGGCTATCGCGCCGTTTTTGCCGTTCAAATACGGTATCAATGCTCTGCGTGAGACCGTCGCGGGTGTGGACGTCAGCTCGTATCTCTACAACCTCGGAATGCTCATGCTCTTTATTATTCCCGCGCTTCTGCTGGGACTTCTTCTCAGAAAGCCCTGCATAAAAATAATCGCCTTCTTCAACGAAAAAATCGAGGAGAGCGATTTGGTGATTTAAAAAACAGAAAAAGCGTCATAACGAAAGGGGATACCTTTCGCTATGGCGCTCTTTTTTACGCTTGCGCGTCATTTGCTGTGATTACTTAACGGGTTTTAAGTGTCGTATACCGGTACCGAGGCAGTGAGGACACTGCATTTCGATGCGTTTATCACCGATAATCTCGTATCGGATAATTCCGGTACCGACGCAAACATCACAGCGGTTCTTTTTTTTTGACGCCGCGTTCGCGTTTGACAAACCCATTTTAGCAAAGGGGTTTATCACAGTGATTCTTTCTTCACTCATAAAACTATACCTTCCTTTTGTGAGTTTCCTCACAGTTATAATTATATCATTTCGCGTGTTGTGTGTCAAATCAAATTTTGAAGCGTAAAAACGGCAGAGTTGCAAAATGTGCTGAAAAAAGATTATTTTTCAACTAATTTGTCATATTATTCGCAATGAACTATTGCGCATTATGCTAAATCACAATGTTATTTTGCGCAAAAGAATAATAAATAATTCATTGTGAGAATAATGATTAGTAAATAACAAAACTTTTTTGTGTACGATTAACAAACTTTATTTGTGTTGTCACTATGGGCAAAGTCTATTGACATCGGTGCAGGAAATATAATATAATAGTGATAAGAAATTCTATTAGGAGCAAAAGAGTGATGCGGGTTAATTACGCTTTTTCGCGATTGATTTTAATTTTACTAATTTTATTCAGCTTTTCCTCGTGTTCCTTTTTCGGAAAAGAAGTGACTGTCTCCGTCAACGATAACGGAAGGACGATTACTGTCGACGGCAAGGATAATATGACGGTAGAGGATATTCTGAATGAAGCCGGC
The DNA here is from genome assembly GCF_018918205.1 of Lachnoclostridium sp. MSJ-17. Taxonomy (GTDB): domain Bacteria; phylum Bacillota; class Clostridia; order Oscillospirales; family Acutalibacteraceae; genus Ruminococcoides. The sequence continues at coordinate 29,887 of NZ_JAHLQB010000040.1, forward strand.
ATCAAATTGAGTACACGCGATAGGGTCGAGCCTGAAATATCTGTAGCATGGCGTGATTCAAACGCGGACGAGATCACTGTCAGGCGATACGCGAGGGTAACTGTCACCGACGGCAGCAAAACCGAGCAGACCGAGCTTGTCGGCGGTACTGTTGAACAGGCAATAGCGCAGGCGGGTTTTGATATCAACGAATATGAAAGCCGCTCTGATATGAATAACTATTTGACAGACGGCATAACGATCATGCTTACCAAAAAGGCGGCTGAAACCACAGCTCCGCCAACTACTGCACAGCCGACGACGCAGTCCTCTGTGAACACAATAATAGGCAATGACGCCGACGGATATTACTATGTCGGCTCAAACGGACAGGTCGATAATAACTACTGCGACGGCGTGACGGTAAACGGAGAGGACTGGAACGTCATCTGCGGAGTCGCGGCGAAGGTTGTCACCGAGTCCGACAAGACACTTCACCTCGCCTGCAAGGACGTCGCGAAATGGACGAACAGCTCGATGTCCAAGGAGGACAAGCTCAAGGTCTGCTTCGATTCGATAAAGAGCGATTACCTCGAGGGCGTCCGCCACAATCCGCCATACCGCGAGGACGACTGGCATATAGTTTGCGCCAATGATATTTTCGTTTACGGTAAAGGCGACTGCTACAGCTACGGAGCGGCGTTTGCGTATGTAGGCAGAGCGATAGGCTATACCGAGAGCTACGCGATAAACAGCGGCGGTCACGGCTGGGCTGAAATCAACGGCCTTATCTACGACCCCGAATGGAGCATGCACAGCAGCAAGAGCACGTATTTCGGACTGAGATACGATGATAAGGTCGACGTGCCGTATGCCTCCGCGATTTCTGACGGAGCGGAATGGAAACGCAAAAAAATCCCCTGACAGACGTCAGGGGAAAATTTTTGCCATAAATTACAGACCGAGGAGCTGCTTTGAAGCCGTTACGATTTCGTCGCAGACAGCAAACGCGTTGTCCTTATCGGTTCCGACAGCGGTGATATAGAGCTTGATTTTCGGCTCTGTGCCGCTGGGACGGATGATAACGCCGTTGTCGCCCTCAAGGTGAAGCGCGATAACGTTTGAGGTGGGCAGAGTGAGCTGCTCGACCTCGCCGGTCAGAAGGTCGGTCTCCTTCTTGAGCTGGTAGTCGCTGACCTTGACGACCTTGTATTTTCCGACGGAAGCGGGAAGATTCTCTCTGGTGGAGGACATAAGCTGAGCCATCTTCTGCATACCCTCGGCGCCTTCGAACTCAAAGGCGAAGGTCTGGTTGAGATAGTAGCCGAATTCCTCGTAAAGACCGTCGATGACCTCTGCGAGAGACTTGCCCTGCTTCTTGTAGTAGGCGGTCATTTCGCAGATGAGCATTGAGGCTACAACCGCGTCCTTATCTCTTACATACGTGCCTGAGAGGTAGCCGTAGCTTTCCTCAAAGCCGAAGAGGTAGCGGTTTTCCTCGCCCTTCTTTTCGAGGTTTAGAATGACCTCGCCGATGTATTTGAAGCCGGTGAGAACGTTTTTGAGCTCGCAGTCATACTTCTCGCAGAGCTTGTTGATGAGCTTTGTGGAAACGATAGTCTTTACAACAACGGGCTTTTCGGGAAGGGTGCCGTTAGCCTTTTTGCAGGAGAGGATATAGTTTGTCAGCATAACGCCGTCCTCGTTGCCCGTGATAAGGCGGTAGCTGCCGTCGTAATCCTTGACAGCGATGCCTACGCGGTCGGAGTCGGGGTCGGTGGCGAGAAGCAGATCGGGCTGCTTTTCCGCGCAGAGCTCAAGACCCTTCTGCAGAGCCTCTTTGATTTCGGGATTGGGATAGGGACAGGTGGTGAAGTTGCCGTCGGGCATCTCCTGTTCCTTGACGACGTTGATCTCCTTGACGCCGATTTTGCCGAGAACCTTTCTTACGAGCTTGTTGCCCGCGCCGTTGAGCGGAGTGTAAACAACGCTGATGTCAGCGTCCGCGCAGATTCCCGGGTTGACCTGCTGCTCGAGCACGCAGTCGAGGTATGAATCGTAAACGCTCTCGTCAACATATTCGATAAGACCCTTTTCAATCGCCTCGTCAAAGTCCATTGTCTTGACGTCGCTGAAAATGTCGAGCTTTGTGATCTCGTCATACACAGCCTGAGCCGCGTTGTCGGTCATCTGACAGCCGTCCTCGCCGTATGCCTTGTAGCCGTTGTATTTTGCGGGGTTGTGGCTCGCTGTTACCATGATGCCCGCCTGACACTTGAAGTAGCGCACCAGATAGGAGAGAACGGGAGTGGGCTGGAGCTCCTTGGTGATATATGTCTTGATTCCGTTCGCCGCGAGAACCTTTGCCGCCTCGATCATAAAGAGGTCAGCCTTGATGCGGCTGTCGTGCGAAATCGCCACAGCGCCCTTGCCGTACTTGTTAATTACGTAATTGGCAAGTCCCTGAGTAGCCTGACGCACAACGTAGATGTTCATTCTGTTTGTACCCGCGCCGATAACGCCTCTGAGTCCGGCGGTGCCGAATTTGAGAGCGGTGTAGAAGCGCTCATAGATCTCTTTTTCATCGCCCCTGATACTCTCGAGCTCGGCAATCAAATCCTGATCCTCAACCGCGTTTTTGCACCAGGATTCGAATAATTTGGTAATCTCCATAGGTTAATCCTCCTTTTAATATAGTAGTTTGAATGTGTTCGATTTTTAAATAATCATAACATAAAACGGCGAAAATTACAAGTATTCTGTCACTTATTTTCGCCGTTTTAATTATTTATTATTTTTTCTCAAGCTGATAGCTTACGTTTGTTTCCGTGAGGGTGTATCCCTTGCTCTGAAGCTCGGGCAGCAGTGTGCTCACGTTCCATTTCGCCGATTTCGGAATGTAAATATACTTCGGCGTCTTTTCAGGATTCATCTCGTAGTAAGTGCGCATTCTCGACAGAGTGCCTTCGCCCTGTTCGTTGCCGGTCCATGCCGAGAAGGTTCCGTAGGGGAAGTCGTTCATCGCAAGGTACGGCCAGGTCTCAAAGCTCATAAAGAGAATATTGCCGGGCTCCTTCATCTGGAATGCGACCATGTCAGTGTACATATTGTTGTAGCTTTCGAGATTTGCGTCGGTAGTAACGATACCCGAGGCGGGACCCTGCTTTATCTCAGCGGTCAGAGCGTCGGGAGCGGAATCCCAGAACACATGGTAGGTCTTGGCTGTGATCTGCGCGCCGCCTTGGAAGGCTATGATAATGCCGACGAGAATGAAGCTCAGTATGCGCGAAGCGGCAGCGTAGGTGAGATTATCGGGGGTCTCGCGCATCTCTTTGATCAACCTTCCGAGGAAGATGAAGCTCGCGACATTGGCGACAACCATGACCGACGCGATGCAGTAAATCATCTGGTTCGAGCCGTAGTGGATGCAGAAGGAATAGATAAGACCCGTGACGAATACCGCTGCAAAGAGCTCACGCGGCTTGTTCTCGATAAGGATATAAGAGGTGATGCCTAAGAAGAGCATCGGCAGCATAATATGGTTGTAGGTCGTCGAGGTCACGCCGGGCAGCAGCATAATGAGAGAAATACCTGTCGCCGCGCAGGAAAGACAGAGATAAACAGCGCGGTGGAGCCTTCTCTTTCTGTCGAAAATCATAAACGCGAGCATCGCGAAATAACCGTAGAGCACATATTTGAAGTGCGGAGTCATATCGAAAATCGACTGGAAGTAGGTTTCGACCTTTCTGCCGAAGGGAATGGACGGATGCTCGGGGTCCTTGAGCATTTCGGGAATGTTCGCGAAGATATCTCCCAAGCCGGTTCTTGTCAGTGTGAAAATCAGGAATACGACGGCAAGACAAGCGGCTCCGGCTGTGAAGAACAGGAAGGTGCGCAGCGAGAACATCTCGCTCTTGAGCACAAAGCGCATTTCCTTTTTCTTTATCGCGTAATGCACGCCGACGCAGGCGCCGTAGAGGAAGAAGCATACGATCAGGTACGGGTTACAGAGAACAGCTCCGGCAAACGCAAGACCGCTGAGTATGGGCAGCAGCTTTTTCTTGTAGTCCGCGGTAGCGAGCAGCACTCCCGCGACAAGCAGCAGCTCTATGCCCATTGTGTTGTAGCTGAGCGCCATGATGTTATACGGGGTGTAAAGAAAATAGAGCGCGCAGCCGAAAACGCTTAATATGCCGTATTTTCTGAGTCTTGTGTAAATAAGGACGGCTGCTCCGGTGTGGAGGACAAGATACAGCACTCTAGCCGCGATCATGATTCCGTCAGTGGAGCCGGTTATCAGTCTGAACAGCGATACGAACGGAATGAGCAGGAAGCCCGAGAGCTGGGAAACATGCCATTCGTCGGTAAACAGCGCGTCGCCGAGTGAAAGGCGGTGCGGCACGGTGAGGTAGAACGCCTCGTCGCTTCCGCCGAAGCCGTAGCGCAGCTTCCAGATTGAAAGGATAACGCCGAAGCACATCAGAGCGGCAAAGAGCAGGTCCTGCCATCTCATGAAATTTCCCGCGGCGATTTGCTCACAAACGAGTACTTTGATTTTCTCGTAAGCCCTGATAATCAGCTTTGCGAGAACATCGAGAACAAAAGAGAGCAGCGCTGAGCACAGGAAGGAAGCGGGAACCGTGAGCAGGTAGTAGGGAATACGGTCGACCATGACCGGAACGGTCAGGTTCAGGTTATAGTAGATCAGCGAGTCAAAAATAAACGAGCACAGATAAATTCCGAGCGCGAGGTCCGACACGCGCCAAAGCGCGAGCTTGACTGATGGTTTCCAGTTTTCCGTCTTGATTCTGCTGATAAGCAGAAAAAGCAGGACAGACAGTACGAACGGATAGAAGCCGTACCAGAAGCCGTAAATGCCGGTTTTGAAGCCGCCGCCGTAGCTGCGGAACCAGTTGAACACGGTCGAAGCGAGCAGAGTGCCGGCAAAAAGAGCCGCGGCAGCTCCGGTTTTAAGGCGCAGACCGTATTCTCTGAGATACGCGCCGACAAAATAATAGGTGAGGGGATAAAGTCCCATCCAGTAAGCGGGAACGAGCTTCTGGAACTCGTCGCTGCTTGTGGGAGTTACCCACCACTGAGCGCTCTGGAAGTTGAATATGTTGAGCATTGTGGGAAGGATAGTGAGGCAGACCATTGTGACGACAAGGATCTGCTTGTGCTTTTTGCTTCCCAGTTTATTGTATGCGAGGTTGAGGAAGGGTGCGATAAGAAACATTCCGATATACATTTCGATATACCACGAATAGTTCGCGCCCGTGAAATCGAGGATAGAAAACAGGTAGTTGATGAAGTTGTACTTGCCCGACTGCGAAATAGCCTCAAACATCGCTCCGTAGTTGAAGCTGTAAAAGGCCTCCTTTGCGGCGGGAATCTCGTGAACGGACTTGAATATCATGCAGGCAAAGGTCGCGAGGATAAACACGATAACCGTTTTGCGAATGCCCTTGTAGTAGCCCTTTTTGAGTTCCTTGCGGCTCATCAGATAGCCCGTCAGAATCATGAACAGAGGTACGCAGACGCTGAACAGGGTGCGCATCGCAAGGGCGAGGAACATCAGCGGACCGTGCAGGGAATCTCCGTTGCCGGTAGAGATGCTGTCGATTATTCCCTCGATCGGGGCAAGTCCTGTGACGGGCTCGCTGTAGAAGCCGTTATGCAGGAAGAAATGAACGGAAAGAACCGTAAACACGGCGACGATGCGAAGGATATCCATGGAGCTGTTGCGCTGCTCCAGTTTTTTAATATTCATTCTTTCAGCTCCTTGTATCAGTCGTCAAGATATTTTTCCACGATAAAACGCGGACGGCGCTTGGTCTCAAGGTATATTTTGCCGATATATTCGCCGATAATACCGATCGCGAGAAGCTGCAGACCGCCGAGCGCCCAGATTGAGCAGAGGGTGCTTGCCCAGCCGCTGACCGCCGCGCCGATAAAGAAGCTGACGAGCGAGTAAATCACCATGACCATGCTGATAAGGAAGATGATAACGCCCGACCAGGTGATAATTCTGATAGGCTGAATGCTCAGAGAGGTAATGCCTTCCCAGGCGAGCGCGAGCATTTTCTTGAGCGGGTACTTGCTTTCGCCGGCGAGTCTTTCGAAGCGCTCGTACTTGACGATATCGGACTTGTAGCCGATAAGCGGAACCATGCCTCTGAGGAAGATATTTGTTTCCTTGTACTGAGAGAACGCCTCAAGCGCGCGCTTGCTCATCAGGCGGAAGTCGGCGTGGTTGAAAATAACCTTGGCTCCCATATGGTTGAGGATTTTGTAGAAAGCCTCGGCGGTAAAGCGCTTGAAGAAGGTGTCTGTCGCGCGCTTTGAACGGACTCCGTACACAACGTCGCAGCCCTCCTCGTATTTTGCGACCATCTCGTCGAATACCTCGATATCGTCCTGGAGGTCGGCGTCGATCGAGATAACCGCCTCCGCCTTATCCTTGAGAGTCATCAGGCCGCAGAGAAGCGCGTTCTGGTGACCGCGGTTGCGGGAAAGCTTTATGCCCTGAAAAATGGGGTTTTCGTTGTGCAGTTCTTCAATGATCTGCCAGGTCTTGTCCTTTGAACCGTCGTCGATAAAAACGATTTTGCTGTCAAAGGTGATTTTGTGCTGGGACATCATGGATTCGTACTTGCGCAGAAGCTTTTCTGCGGAATCACGCAGCACTTCTTCTTCGTTATAGCACGGAATTGCGAGATATAAGTTTGTCATTATTTTTCTCCTCACATAGTAATACATTATAATAATAGTATTTATTTCACTAAATGTCAAGAAAACAAAAAACAAAGTGTCATTTTTTGTAAGAATTTTTTTCAAATTTAAAAAATCCCCTTGTAAAGAGCAGAGGATTGTATTATAATATATAAAGAAAATAACCTTTAACGGAGGTAGAATATATGTCACAGCAAAAAGCTATAGCAGTATTAACCAGCGGCGGCGATGCCCCGGGTATGAACGCGGCGTTCAGAGCGGTAGTACGTTCGGGCATCAATATGGGTATGAAGGTTTACGGTGTTTACCGCGGCTTCAACGGCTTGCTCAACCAGGATGTTGAGGAGATGAACCTTCGCTCTGTTTCCGAAATCATCGGCAACGGCGGCACAAAGCTCTACACAGCGAGAAGCGAGGAGTTCAAAACCCCTGAGGCTCAGCAGAGAGCTGCTGAATTCTGCCGCAGTCTCGGCATCAGCGGCGTTGTAGTTATCGGCGGCGACGGTTCTTTCCGCGGCGCTAGAGCCCTCACAAACGCGGGTATCAACTGTATCGGCGTTCCGGGTACTATCGATAACGATATTGCCTGTTCTGAATACACCGTAGGCTTTGACACCGCTATGAACACAGCTCTGCAGATGGTTGACCGCATCAGAGATACAGCTCAGTCGCACGACCGCTGCTCTCTTGTTGAGGTTATGGGCAGACGCTGCGGCGACATTGCCCTGCAGACCGGTATTGCAACCGGCGCTACCGCGATTCTCGTTCCCGAGGTCAAGTACAACATTGAGCGCGACGTAATTACAAGAATTGTAAACACCCAGAAAACCGGCAAGAAGCACTTTATCATAGTTGTTGCCGAGGGCGTCGGCGGCGTAAGAGACCTCGCAAAGTATATCGAGCAAAGACTCGACATCGAAGCGAGAGCGACTATTCTCGGTCACGTACAGCGCGGCGGTTCTCCGACGCTCAGAGACAGAGTTGTAGCCAGCCAGATGGGTTACAAGGCGGTCGAGCTGCTCAAGAACGACATCGGCAACCGTGTTGTTGTTATGCGCGAAGGCAAGATCACAGACCTTGATATCAACGAGGCTCTCGAAATGAAGCGCGTATTTGATATGGAGCTCTACAAGATTGCGATGACAATTTCAATCTGATTATTCCACGGATTCACGGGGCGAACTGAGTTCGCCCTTATTTCTTATATTTCCCGAAAGGAATTATTCGTATGCTTTCAAGATTACAAAAGCTCTCGAAGGACATGATTCTGTATTCGGTCATTTTATCCGATTTTGAAAAACCGGATTTTAAAAATGACGCTTTGGCAGGCGTCCGGGCAAACTATTTTAATTCAAATCACTGCGCCCAGAGCGATACAACCGAAATCGAGCTCGACGGCAGACAGCTCAGCCTGAGCTATTCCATGAAGGCGGGCGAGCCGGTTTCATGGAAGATCACAAAGAATCATCAGCCGTATCAATCCGTCCGCAGAGGGTCGGGCGGCTCTTACTGCGTGATGACCTACAGCGACAACGGCGTCGTATACAAGCGCGCATATTATGACGGCAGCCACATCTGGCAGCGTACAGATTATTATCATCAGGAAAAAGAAAACAAGCTGCTCGCAAGCGTATATCCGCGCATGTCCGACGGCTTGCTTACGCTGAGAGTCGAAAAAATTTCCGACGATAATACAAAAACCCGGATGACCCTTTTCCCGTCGGAGAACCACGGCGGAATAAAATGCGCCGCTCTGGTTTATTCCAATGCCGGCATGCTTTGGTATGACTCGCGGTTCGCGCCTTCCTCGGTCAGCGCAGATTATTCCTTTGACAGAAAGGGCTTTTGCTTTACTCCGGCTGATTTTTGCGGCGAAGCTGATGAAAAGCTCGATCTGGAGAACGCGGCTCTCTTGTCCGCAGAGGATATTGAGTCGGCGGATTCTGAGCTTACCGAGAATATTCCCGAGGAGGAAAGACCTTATTCCGCCTACGACAAGATCGAGAGTATTCTGCTTGAGGCTCAAAAGACCAACAAGAATATCTTCGGCGAGGTTGTAAGTCACGCGGAGCCTGTTCCCGAGGAGGAAGTGCCCGAAGAAACAGATGAAGCTGTTGAAGCCTTGGAAGAAACAGAGACCGGGGAAATTCCCGCCGTTGAAGAACCCGCGGCGGAAAACGATACCGAAGCTCCGGAAGCTTCCGACGCACCCGAAGAACCCGAATACGAGGTTGCGCAGGAAGGCGAGTCCGATATGGAAATCAAGACTCCGAACGGCGTCTACTCATATTACGGACAGCTCGACGGCAACAATCAGCGTACAGGCAGAGGCAGAACGACCGCTCCCGACGGAACCCCGGTTTACGAGGGCGGATACAGCCTTGACAAGCGCAGCGGCTTCGGCGTCTGCTATTACAAGGACGGCAGCCCGAACTATTTCGGTAACTGGGAGGAAGGCAGACGAAACGGACGCGGCGTAGGCTTTCGACAGAGCGACGGCACCATTCACGTCGGAAAATGGACAGAAAACAAGCCGAACGGCACAGGCGCGCGCTTTGACAGCGACGGCAATTTCCTCGACGTCTGCGGCTACGAGAACGGCGTGCGCAACGGAACAGGCGTTTCGTTCGACGAGGAGGGAAGGATACTTATCCGTCAGTGGGAAAACGGCGAGCTGATTTCCGAGCGCGTCATTTCCGACGAGGAATAGATTATGGAACAGATTTTTACTTTTCTCAGGGACCACGCTTTTCTGAGCAAATTACTGATTTTTCTGGTGATAATAGCCGTCGGCGTCATAGCCGTAAAGTTTCTTTTGATACCGATCAGAAAAATCCTGCTGAAAACCAAAATCGACCACACGGTAAAAACCTTTACATTCTCGTTTGTCAAGATCGCGCTCTATACGATCGTGGTTCTGATAGCGCTCACGAACGTCGGCGTTGAGATAAACTCGATCATCACCGCTATCGGAGCGGCTGCGGTAGCCGTCAGCCTTGCGCTGCAGAACACGCTGAGCAACTTTGTCGGCGGCGTGATTTTGCTTGTGGCAAAGCCGTTCACCGCAGGAGATCTGATTGAGTTCGGCACATATGAAGGATATGTCGAGAGCGTGCGGATATTTTTCACCACTATCCGCACCTTTGACAACAAGCTTGTCAGGATCCCGAATTCCAAGCTGACCGCCGACAGCGTAGTGAATTGCTCCGCAGGCGAGGTGCGCAGGGTAAAGAATGTTTTTTCCGTCAGCTACGACGACAATATAACGAAGGTAAGAAGCGTTATTCTCGATGTTGTTTCCCAGAACGACCTGATTCTGACCGACCCCGAGCCGAAGGTTTACGTTTCTGATCATCTTGACAGCGGCGTCGAGATTACGGTTTTCACATGGGGCAGACAGGAAAATTATTACGCGATCTTGTTTTACATGGAGGAGCAGGTCAAGAACGCGTTTGACGAGAACGGCATAACGATTCCTTATCCTCATATAGTTGTCAAAAAATAACATCATAAAAATTTAATTATTGCAGATAATAATGGTGTCGCGATA
>NZ_JAHLQB010000083.1 GCF_018918205.1 Lachnoclostridium sp. MSJ-17
AAACATACGCCTTCTCCTTTTCTGTCTTTTATTGTAGCACAAAAACCGCTTTTGTGAACCTTACAGCTTGAGTATAGCGGAGAAATTATTAAATAATCCTTAAATGCAAAAAATTATTTTGCAAATATCTTTGTCCTATATAAATACAAAGCAAAAAAATCCCGCCACTTTCGTGACAGGATTTTCGCTTTGTCAAGGCTGAGCGAAAAAGATGTATTTTTTGAATGGTGCTGTGGGGTAGTGAACCCTCGTCCTAATAATTTATTTCTCATTCGGATTGTTCACTGCCTAAAGTTTTTTCTTTTGCAAAGGTTTGAGATAGTTCTTCCTGAAATCTCTGACTGAACAGAAAAACTCTGTTTCAGATTTAGAGAAAGAATGGTTTTCAGCTTTTTCACTCAAAAGCTCCATTGTGCATACTAAGTCGGCAACCTGAAACAGTTTATAATCAACAGGCTTCACTTTTCGAAATTCAACGTCCGTATAGAGAACATTGAAAACTGATGAAAGAATTTTTGTCAATTCGACCTGTCCGTTATCGTAATAGACTATTACCTTATCAAAGCTGTTCCAAAACACCTCGTGTTTAGTCATTTCGTTTGTAATTGCTCTTGACAGCTTTCCGGTCATGGCAATCACGTCAGAACATTCGCTCTTTCTTATTACGGGACAGATATAATGAAAATCAAGTTTTCTTGCAAAGTTGAACAGCGCATTTAATAACCGTTTTCTGTCCTCCATTAATTCATTTTTTTATACTGATTCACGTCGGATCAGCGGACCCGTATGTATGGCATGTTCTTTATATCCAAGATTGCTCATGTGAGTATTCATTACGGTAATGCTACCATGTATATCAATGTCTTGGTTATGCAAAACCATCGATACCAAATAATAGGGCGCAATAGGATTGTAATCCCCAAAATCTCCTGACTCATCAATAAACACACTCAATATCTTATCTGCCATAATTATTCCTCACATAATAAAAGTGGCGGGGAAATTCCCCGCCGTTCGGTGAACCAGGGTCTTTCGACCAGCCCTGATGAATCAGATTCATCTATGTAATATTATTATATCGGAGATTCATAATTATGTCAAGAAAAATATACAGACCTACGTGATTCACACAGGTCTGTATACCTATCATGTCAAGGATGAGCAAAAAAGATGAATTTTCTCAAAACCACTGTGGGGTAGTGAACCCATGTTTGTTACCTGCCTTTCGGCTTTTGTCAGTTGCGAGTTTAATCCTCGCGGACAAATAACTCAGTCTTTCCTAATCCTTGATTCGCTATTATAATTTTATAGTTTTCCGGTTCTTTTGTCAAGTGCGTATTTGCATTATTACAACTTTGCACCACAAAACTATGGCATGACCGTGAACTCTTGCCGAATGACAGCAATCCCATAACTGATGTGCGCTACTGAAGGATGATGATTTCACGGATTAATCCGTTGACTTGATAATTCTCACAAATCGGATCACGATATAAATTGCTCGGCATCCGTTAATAACCAATGCCTTTTTCGCTTAAGCTTTCCCGGTTCCGAATTCAAATGCCAGCTCCACCATCGCCGTAAATCCAGTGTAGTGAATAGCCCTCTTATTTGCTACGAAAAATCTTGCCGTACCGGTCTCCATATTCCTTTCGTGCTTCTGTCGTCCATTTGGAGATGAAATCTGCTATTGCGTCTGTTCGCTTTTCTTTTTCCGGTAAAAGACGAATCCATCCTCAACCTTTATAATACGATAGCCTACTTTTTTGTAAAAAGCATTTGTCCGCTCATTCCAACATGGGGTATCCAGATTAAACTCAGCAGCACATAGGAAATTCTTTTCTATGCATTCCATCAGACGAATTCCGTAACCTTTTCTATGATAGATGCTGTCAATAAATATCCTGCCAATGTATACGCTGTTTTTTGTTTCATCATAGAATATAATGGCTGCCCCGACCAAATCTTTTTCTATCATTGCCTGATACAAATGCCCCTCCCGAGCCATTTGTTTATGCCATTCTACTGAATCAAATCCGGGAGGACAATCACCTTTTGTGCCGCCGACATTTACATCTGTTTCAAAAGCTCTGATCGACATCTCCACGATTTTTTCTACCTGATTTTCTTCTGCTTTGACAATATACATCTCGCTTCTCCCAACTGTCTTACAACTTCCGTTTTAGTCTAATTTGTTACACTTAACACTTTGTTGATTTCCTTTTGCAAATTTTCCAAGAATCTTCCCGCGTGAGAGCCATCTATCTGCGTGTGGTGGAACTGGAATGAAATCGGCAACTCATACCGCAAATCTTTTTTTCGGTATCCGCCCCAACTGATGAATGGATTGTTGAAGATACCGCTATTCATGCCGATGACGCCGTCAAGTTCGGTTTCAATGACTGCCGAGGTGCCGATGACCATATTGTTGTCAGACAAGTCCTTGTTATCACAATTCTCGATGACCCAAGAGGTGTTTTCAAGATAATTGTGATTAAATAAATCCAACTCTGCCGCGTAAGGAATATCGCAGTAATTGATCTCCCCAAGCTTGTTGCTCACAATCACGCTGACGGCGATCGTATCATATTGCAGCAGCTTTTCACCGACAGGGAGCGTGTAGAATTCCTCAGTGCCGACAGCGGCTTTCGCAATACAATAACAAAGCAGCATATTGAATTTCAGATTTTTCTTCCTGCTGACTGTAAGCAGATTTGTCACGTCGAGCGTTTTGAAAAAAGTCACCATCGGGTTCGGCGCTTTCATCCAAAGCTTATACGCCGTTGCTCTCGAACTGTCTTTCGGATCAATTTCTTTTGGCATGATTTACCTCTTTTCACGCTTTTTTGATCGGGTGCCGAATCACGGTTTTCAGCTTTTCGGGAGCGACCTTTCGCGCGTCGCTGAGATATATCTCGTGGTGCATCCGCACGTCGGTGATGTCAAGCGCATACCCTTGACTTTCCGCATATTCGTGCATAAGCGCAACGGTTGCGGGTTCGTCGTCATAAGAACCGATGTGCATACACTGCACGCACAAGCCCTCGTCGTAAGTGAAAAACTCGACCTTTGAAAAATCGGTTTTCTTCTTCCTTGTCGCTTCTTCGATCGCCCAGTCACAATCCGCTTTTGTCACGAAATCGGGCAGGCGGATAACGGATATCCATTTGAAGCTCTCTTTATGGGCATAGTCGATGTCCGCACTGCCGTCCTGCCACCAAAAGCCTTCGAGCGGTGGCACGACATAGTCGAAGTAACCGTCAATTTGGTGATCGCCCTTTTTGCTCATTTTAATGGTGTATGCGATACCGTACAGCAGACCGATCGCCTGCTTATATGCGCCGTCCTCCGCGTTTGGATCGCCCTCTCCGCGCACCGCGATAAAGTTCATTCGCGGCACGGTAACAATGGAGGGTTTGTTTTTCGGCATATAGAATTCCTTGCATTCTTTTTTGTAGTCAAAAGGCATGATGATCACTCCTTTTCTATTCTTCAACGATAATCGCCCGCGCGTCAACGCTTTCAGCTCGCTCAAACGCGATCGCTTTGTATTGCTCCGACCCAAAGCAGGCTTCCAATTTTTCGCGGTTAGGGAAGCGAATAACGATAACTCTTTGCGGAGTCCTTTGCAGACTCAATGAGCTGACCTTTTCCGACCGCAAAAGGTACTCGCCGCCGCAGCTTTCGACGATCGGCTTGACCTTTGCGATATAGTCGTCATAAAGCCCTCTGCCGCGCTCTTCGTCAATGTATGTATCAATCAAAAAGAAACAGCTCATAATTGCCCTTCTCTCAAACATTCGACTGTTCTCGCGAACAGCGGATTTTCTTTTAGCATCGGCTTATTCAAATTGTCGCAAACTTGATCAACAAGCTCCGTAATATCGCCGCCGTTATCATATTCTGTTACCGCATTTTTCAAAGCGTCGATCAGTTCTTCTGCTTCGTTAAGCTTAATTCTCATCGTTTTATAATCATAGGTTTTATCCCACGCGGGATAATAAACGGCAACATCCGGTATTTCACCGATAATGTTCAAGGCATTGCGCGTTTCCGCTTCGTCAATGAAAATCGGGATATCTCCCTTCACGGGAACGGAATCTCCGATGAACAAAGCGTTTCCTGCAAGATAAGAGAAGCAATCCGAAGAATGACCCGCTGTGCGGATCGCCTTGATTTTCAAATCCGGCTCCAAGTCGATGATATCTCCGTCTTTCACGGTCACGTCAACACGAGAGGATTTGCCTGCCAGCTGATAAAAATTCGGGATCGGCCTTTCTTTGAATTGCAGATCGATATCCTCTATCCATAGCTTTTCACCCTCGCTCGCGTATATTTTGCAGTCGGTATGCTCCTGCCACCAAGCGGCTGACCCGATATGATCGGGGTGGGCGTGCGTTAGAAAAAGACCTTTTACGTCTTCGGGTTTTCGTCCGATTTTTGCCAAATAATCGACGATTTGCTTTTGACAACCGAATACGCCGGAGTCTATCAAATAGCAATTCTCTGCTTCGATAATATAAACGTATACAAACCGCCTGACGCGCTCCGTTACATTAAAATCAATTTTCAGTTGATGGATTTTCATATCTTTTTCACCGGTACCCAGATGCCGCACTCGTAGTCGGGTGACTGCGGATCGCCTGCGGAATACACTTCGAGCGTGGCCATACCGTTTGCCTGAAACTTCTGCCCTTCATTTGGGAACCACTCCTGCCAAACGTATGTGTTCAGTGTTTGCAATGCTTCGGGCATAGGACCTTTTGCGCTGAATACTGCCCAGCGGCTTTCGGGGAATGAATAAAGCTCCAGCCCCTCGGGAACTTCGCCGCCCTGATACAGTCCCGCAATCCAATAATCAAAACCGTTTTCGGACTCCGTACAAATGGCAAACATACCGATATTATTTGCCAAGAGCGCTTCCTCGACCGGCGTTTCGGGTTTCATCGTCTGCCAAAGTCGCACGTACTTTTGGTTGTATTCCTTTTCCCAGAATTCTGGGCATTTTACATAGCCTTCATTGGGTCGAATCTCTGTGTGATAGCCGATAAATGTCATCGCGTTTTTCTTTTCATAAGTTACATTCATGATTTGTCCTTCTGAATCTAAGATTCTTCCGTCAACACTGTATCGAACGTAAACGGAAATGTTTTGACTGTTTTTTCGGTAAAGTCTATCTTATATCCGGTGCCGTCCTTGTGAAAAAAACCGGCGGTTGGGTCAATGCGGATGTAGCACATATTTTCATCCGCTTCATTGTTGTGCTTGAAATACCACGGCTCAAAAGCTTTTGTCAACGCGCTGCGGATTCCTGCGTTTTCGGGAATTAAAGGATGACCGATATTGTATGCCTTGCCGCTGAATGCGTGCATTCTCGAACAGCAGAGAGACACGTTGGGATTATCCGCAATCTCAGCCGCCTTTTTCGACAGCCCGTAGGTCACGACATAAAAGCTCTCCCCTTCAAAGTAAGTATCGACATAACGCGAAGACGGTATGTTGTTTTTGTCGGTAGACAGAGCGAACTGATAATCTCTGCCGAACAAGTCTATCATCACTCTGATCGAGTTTTCATAATCCGTCATTTTCTTTCCTCCGTTTTTGGCTTTTTGAATACCATCGGCACGAATTGGATACCGCTTTCTGTCTGCGCTTCGGCGGTTTTGATGAAGCCGAGCTTTTCATATATCCCGACCGCGTACAGTGATGAGTTGACCGTGATCTCATCCTTGTCGCTCTCGGCGGGAAAAGTATCCCAAAGCAGCCTGCCAACTCCCTGACGTGATACGCGCCATCTACAAAGAACAGCGCGATATGGCTGCCCTCGTTCTTTAAAGCAAGTATCCCAATAAGCTTTTCGCCGTCAAACGCGCCATAAGCGGAGAGCTGCGACAGAAAGCCCTCGTCGTGGATCGCGTTCCAAAACGCCTGCGTACCCGACGTCGGATAGTTCACCGCCTCATATTCATCGAACACCTTCCACACCAGCGGCAGGGCGCTCGGTATTTTTTTATTTGTCAGTTGCCTGACTGATCGTTTCATCAAGCGTTTTCACCTCACAGCCTTTGCTTGCGTAGTAAGCGATCATTTCGTCTATCTTTTTGAGATCATAACTTGTAACGCAGTCGGAAAGGACATGGACGGTATAGCCCGCCTTTGTCATATTGTAGCAGGTGGATTTCACGCAGGCGGTCGCGTCCGCTCCGTAGATGTAGAATTCATCGATTCCGTTCGCCTTGATAAAATCGCGGAACGCCTCGCTCGTCAAAGAGTTGCTTTTTGTCTTGACAAAGATATTGTTCGACACGACGTTTAGTTCCGGCACCAACTCCGCGCCCTTTGTGCCGGGCTTGAGGGTGCGCGTACCGGCGGTGATGTTGTTGTGCTTGATATAGATGATGTGCATCCCGACCGACTGTGCCCAAAGGATGGCTGTATTCACTTTTTCAATGATGTTCCTATAGTTTTTTGTAATATCATTTTGTAAGTCGATAACGACAAGAGCTTTATCATTCATGGTTTTCTCCTGTGCGGATTGTATTCAGTATTGTACGGCTTTCCGTGATCGCCGCGACTATCGCGACAATGCAGACAAGCGGAGCCGTGTATCGTATGTTGATGATTGGAATTGTAAAGGGAAGCATAAACAACAACGCTCCGGTGACCTTATTGATAACGGAATGAACCGCTGTCAGCGTGTGACGGCGGACGAATCCGATCACGAGATTGACAAGCTTTATCAGCGCGATCACGCCGACCCACGCTATTACCCACACAGGCAGTTTAAGGATCGGCAGAATCTTTATCAAAGCGACTGCGGTAAAAATGATATCTGCAAAGGTATCGAGCTTTGCGCCGAATTGGGTTGAGGTATTCGTTTTCCGTGCGATCAATCCGTCGAAGATATCGGATAATCCGGCGGCTGTATAAAGCAAATAGAACGGCAGCGACAAGGGCATACAGAACAGCAGAGTGAGGCTGCACAGTATTCTGAGAAGTGTTATCCCGTTCGGCAAGTTGATCACGGCTATCGTTTTTATCTCCACGGACGTTTCTTTTCAGTCCAACCCTTTTCTTTCCAATACTTCACGTCCGCTTCATTCCAACCCTTTTTCTGTAAAAAGTGCATCAGGAGAAAGAATCCCTTTGTTTTAAAGCTTGGTTTTACTTTGCCGTTTCGTTTAATGATCCTCCTTGCTACAGAATCTGTAGCTTTTTCTATTGAGGATTTCTTTTTGTCGCTTACTTTGTTCCAGTCAATAGCCGCCACGCCGATCCCGTATTTATAAACTTTGGCAACGCCCCAGTAGAAAAGGCTGTCAGCTATATCTTTATTGGTGGATTTCATTCCCCCGCCGGCGGCAGTGGAAATACAGACGCCCTGTTTTTTGAACATTTTTTCTTCGGGACGGTGAACCATCCAGCGCCAGCCGTAGTGATCCAAAAACGCTTTCATTGCGCCTGTTGCGTGATACACATATACGGGGCTTGCGAGAATAATTACATCAGCGTTGTCGATTGCTTCGGTGATCGGAGCGAGCTTTTCGTAATGAGGGCATTTCTTCTCATCCTTTACAAAGCACTGTGTACATCCGCAACAGAATTCTCCGAAATCGCGCGGCAGAAAGAACTCGGTTATCTCCCCGCCGATTTTGTCCGCTAATATGCGCGCAATATGATATGTTGAGCCCTTGTGGCTCTGACCGTGAATAATGACAGTTTTCATTTTACAGATTCTCCAAATACTCTTCTCTTGTCAGCCGTGTGATATGCTCCGTTCGGATATCGTCCATCAGCTGCCAGTGGATATCTTTGTTAGTGTGGTGATAGGTAAAGCCGCATTTTTCTTGCACGCGCTTGGACTTTTCGTTGCCGTCGAAATAACCGCACCAAAGTGTTCCAAGGCTTAGATCCTCAAAGGCGTGACGGATGATCTCTCTTGTCGCTTCGGGAATCAAGCCCTGTCCCCAGAACGGCACGCCGATCCAGTAGCCGATCTCACCTTCGGTATCCGGCAAATCCAAATTGCTCTGTTTGCCAATCATCAGCCCAATACTGCCGATCGCCCTGTTATCCTCTTTGAGGCAAACGGCGTATGTTTCGGGAGCGGACAGAACGCTTTTGATGATCTCGTAGCTGTTCTCCACGCTCGTATGTACCGGCCATCCGGCAATCGGACCGACGCGGTCATCCTTTGCGTATTCATATAAGCTCTCTGAGTCCGACTCGTTCCACGGACGCAAAATCAATCTTTCCGTAAATAACTCCATAATAGCTCCTTTTTTTACAATCTTGAAAAAGCTTTGGATCCCTTAGTGATCAGCCTGCGATATAACAGTGCGGACGCGGCTGTATAGATGACTGCCCAGATCATCAGATACGGCACAAGACCGATGATCTGTCCAATCAGCAAATACGGTAAGGCGAACAAGGCGACAAAGCCCCAGCCGCCGAACACAGCTATCACCACCGCACCGCTCTGCTTGATCGGGATGATCTCGGTCGTCCATTCCATGACCGGACGCATCACGCCCATGTAGCTTGCGAGCATCGCCGAAAACACCGCAAAGATCAGCGGCAAAACGCAGACCAATAGCTTTTCCGCAATCGGCGCCTGCAAAACTATCGCGGCGCAGATCACGGCAAACAGCATCGGGATCAGCGTCAAAATGAGCTGCATGGCGGTTTTTGCCTTCAGCACGGTTTTGGCGTCTACCGGCATCGACTGCGGTATCCACAGGCTTTTTCCTTCGAGCGATACCGCTGGCGCCGCCATGTCATTCGCGGTCGAAAGCAGCATCAGCACGGTGCAGAGCAGCAGCGCTGCAAAATCCGTTCTGCCGCCGAAAGACGCGCCCAAAAAAGCGAGTATATCCGCGCCCTTTATCAGCAGGAAAACCCCGAGGACGGGCAGAAGCAGCACGCCGAAGCCGCAGTTGAGCATATAGTTCGGGCTGGACTTGAAGCGCATGAATTCCTTAGCCAGCAGCGCGCCGAACACCGATTTTTCTTTCACGGCTTTCTCGTGATACTTTACCTTGCCGACGCTCGCCGTCGAGGTCGCGAGCTTGAGGAATCCGCGCGACAAAATGAATATCGTAAGCGCAAGCAGGAGAGCTGTCGCCGCGGCGAATATCGCCGTCGCAATCAAATCTCCCTCTCCGATCCTGCCGAACAAATACAAGCCGTAGGCAGAGTCCTTGACGTTTGTTCCATAAACCGAGGCGTTGGCGACAAGCTCCCTTATCCATATCTGCGCCTTGAAATAGATAAAATAGTAGCCGCCGATACACGCGAGCGCGATCAGCACGACGATAAAGCTCTTGTTTTTCAGCTTCAAGCTGATTTTGGCGACGATCCAGCCGAGCAGGCAGGAGAGTATCAGCACGATGATCGTTATGATAAGGAACAGGACGATTCCGCATATCACATTCTGTATCGCAGCGCCGACGATCACCCAGTAGACGATCATCGTCGGCAGCATCACAACGCCCGAGTACATCGCGCCGAGCAGGTACACGTTCAGCAGTCTTGAAACAATGATAGTCCTGACCGGTATCGGCATGGATAGCAGCAGGTCGTTATCCTTCGGAAGATACAGCCCCGAATAGGTGTTGAATACGCTGCCGAACGCGCCGAGAACAACGGCGATACTGCTCATCAGCACAAAGTACAGCCACCCCATACCTGCGGAGGTCAACCCGAAGCATACGCCTAAGGCAACGGCGGTAAAGCTGCCGCCGAGGACTCCGACCATCAAAAACGCGAAGAGACTAAACAGAACGATTTGGTTAGCCTTTGACCGCGCCTTGTTGGTTTTGCGGTTGTAAAAAAAGCCTCGGAAAACCTCTGTCATCTGCTTTTTCAACAGCACCTTCAGCATTTACTCCGCCTCCAGTTCCAGAAAGACTTCCTCGAGGCTCTCGTCGCCTCTGACCTCTTCCATCGTACCTGATTTGATCAGCCTGCCCTGCTTGATAATGGCGACCTTGTCGCAGAGCTTTTCGGCGACCTCCAGCACATGGGTCGAAAAAAATATCGCGCCGCCTTTGTCGCAGTGCTCGCGCATCATCTCTTTGAGCTTGAACGCGGCTTTCGGATCGAGACCGACAAAAGGCTCGTCCATGATGATCAGCCTCGGCGAATGGATCCACGCGGAGATCACAGCCAGCTTTTGCTTCATGCCGTGCGAATAGGAGGAGATCGGCTGCGCCAGATCCTTTGTCAGTTCAAAGACATCGGCGTATTTGCGTATCTTCTCCTGACGTTCCTCGGAGGATACGCCGAAGATATCCGCGACAAAATTCAGATATTTGATACCGCTCATAAAGTCGTACAGATCGGGATTGTCGGGAATATAGGCGAGCTGTCGTTTACATTCCACCGGATTTTTCATAATCGAGCTTCCGTTGATGAAGATCTCTCCCTTGTCAAAGCCGAGTATCCCGGCGACGCTTTTAAGTGTAGTGGTCTTGCCCGCGCCATTGTGCCCGATAAAGCCGTATATCTCGCCCGGGCGGATGTGCAGCGAAAGCTCGTCCACCGCTTTCTTTTCTCCGTAGGTTTTCGTTAATCCTTCAATTCTTAACATCTCTTTTATCTCCTGATCATTTTAGAGGTTCCCTTATTTCATACGGCTTATCCCAAGAGCCGATCTCTATCAGATTTCCTTCCGGGTCGGCGATATAACAGGTGCGCTGTCCCCAAGGTTCTGTCGTCGGCTCCATCACGGGTTCGGCGCCGTTTTCAACAGCTGCTTTGAAGGAAGCGTCGACCTCATCAAAGGTATCGACATACAAAGCCAGCTCAAAGTGACCGTTGAGACCGCTCGTGTAGCTGTATTTTCGGTTCGTCATTCTTTCAAAATCTTTTCTGCCGTAGAGCAGGAACAGCGTTCCGTCCTTGATAAGATATACGTTTTTCGTGTCCTCAGCCTCTTTGATCTCAAAACCGAGCACATCCTTGTAAAAACGAATCATTCTGCCCATATCATTTACGAATATTCCAAAACCGTCTAATCGCATCGCTTACCTCCATATTTAATCTAACATATACACGTCACAGAAATGACGAATATGCCTTTCGATATTTTCCATACTTTCCTGCCCGCATTGCGGCTGCCTGTCGGCTTTTGCGATCCAAAGAGCGACAGGAGCAGTCACCTCGGTCGCAAGCAATTCGGGATCATCCTCTTTGAATAAACCCTCGTTCATCATACCTTCGATGATTTTGGTGTACATCCCTTGGATTCCGTTGAGCTGATGTTTTGTGGTGATCTCCGCAAAGCGTTCGTTTCTGAATTGCTCGCGCACAAGGAATTTGCGCATTTTGCGGATCATCGGATCGTTCATGGTAAAAGAAATCTTTTGCAGCGCCGTTTGTATGAATTCCTCTTTGCTCTCCGGCAGCTTACCGAAATGCCTGTCCGACCCGAAGAATTCCTCGTTACGCGCTTCCGCCATATCGATCAGCGCGTTCAAAATATCCTCTTTACCCTTGAAATGATTGTACAGCGACGGCGCCTTGATACCGACCTTCTCGGCGATTTCTTCCACGCTCGTTCCGTCATAGCCGTTCTCGGCAAATAACGTAAGAGCTTCATTCAGTATTCGATCTCTTGTTGTCATCATATCCTCCAAAGCAAAAGACTAATAATCATTAGCTTTATTATAACTAATAATTATTAGTCTGTCAATATACTTTGAATAGAAATTGATCAGCGGAACATTTCGCAGAACAAGTCGAATTTCGATGGTAACTATTTGTCAAGATAATACTGTTGAATCAACGATAATCTTAAAAGCGTTTTTATCAACCACGATCTTTTCAATCAAACTTTTGGTATCAATTGTTTCTTTATATATTTGCAGTATTGACCTTGTGTACTCGTCAATCTCCGACTGTTTGATGGTACGCGACTGACAGCCGGACGTACGCTCTACCTGTCCGGCGCAACGCCAAATGATTTCGCCTTTGCGCGTTTTGATACGGCGGTAGTTTCTTCCGCACTCGCAGCATTGTATTTTGCCTGACAAAGTATTGCCGGAGCTGAATCGTCCGTGTTTTCTGTCTGCTTCGCCGTTGTCTAAACACACGGTATTGCTTCTGCGTTGTTTTTCTTCCTGCACTTTTTCAAAAGTTGTCTTGTCAATGATTCCGACATGATTGTTCTCATATACATAGCGTGCTTTCTCACCTTTATTCCGCGTTTGCTTATCGGTGAACACGTTTTTACGAAACGTCTTTTGCAGCATGACATCTCCGATGTATTTCTCGTTGGAAAGAATCTTATCAATAGCGCACGACGTCCATTTATCTTTTCCCGTTGGAGACGGGATTCTTCTGCTGCGCAATTCTTTTGATATTCCGGATAAACTGTTCCCGCCGAGATATAAATCAAAAATCAAACAAACTACTTCGGCTTGTTCCTGACATATAACCAACTCGCCGTTCTCATCTTTTTGATAACCGTAACAAACGCGGTTTGCGAGCTTGGAAGTACCGGCTCTAAAACCAGTCTGTAACCCCCATTTGATATGTTCGCTTTTGTTTACACTTTCCTGCTGTGCTACTGCTTCAAATACTGTCATCATAAATTCTCCTTCCTGTTCTGTTAACGTTATTCCTTCATTTTGAAAACAAACATCAACGCCGATTTCTTTTAGCTTTCGTATAGCGACTAAAAAATCGAGTGTGTCTCGTGAAAACCGACTGATGGATTTTGTAAAGATGATATCGATCTTTCCTTTTTTGCAGTCCTTGATCATCCGGTCAAATTCTTTTCTCGCAGTGCTTTTAATACCGCTGGCAATGTCGGCGTAAATACCCACATATTCATAAAGAGGATGATCTTTGAAGTATTCCTCATAATATCTCTTCTGCGCCTCCAAGCTGTGAAGCTGGATATTCTTATTTGAGCTAACTCTGCAATAGGCGGCTGCTCTAAGCTTTGACATAAACAACTCCTTAAAAAAATGCCACAACAATCCTTCGATTGCTATGACATCTCTTTCATTCTGTAATATAATCTGTAATATAAAAAGATACAGACCTGTCCGACATGCACAGGTCTGTATACCTATCATGGTGGAGCACTCTTTTCAAAAAACAAACCCTCGGCACTTTTGCCATTCTCTTCCAATTCCGAAAGGAGTTTGTCCGTTAATGTTACAGGCTCATCACCAGAGTTGAATGTGATTGTAATTCTATCATCATACAAAAAGATTTTATTGACAAACACATTCACAAGTAGCTTTCGATATTTTATATCATTGATATTTCCCTTTTTTAGACTTGTCAAAAAGAAGATTATATCAGCTTCAGACAGCGACAAAAACAATCTTTCTTCTTTATCAATTTGTTTTTGTATCTCTTTATGTTCTTCTTCTAAGGCAGGGATTTGTTCGCCTAACGCCTTGCGGACGCTTTCAATATCGCTTTCCATTATAGCTTGAATTGTATTATTGTGCTTTCTTTCATTTTCTTTCAATGCTTTTTTCAAGCATTTCAGATTTGTGGTATCCTTTTCTCTATCCGAAACCGCAATAACTTCCTTTGCAATTCTTTTTATGTTTTTCTCTGTTAAGAGTTTTCTGCATTCTGCAATAACTAAATCCTCAATGTATTCTTTGTTTACCATTTTCTTATCGCAAGTTTTTGGTCTTTCCTTAGTACCATTACAAATATAGTAGCGGTAAACTTTTTTCAAGTGACCTTTTCCAGAAAAACCAGTCATCATTTTCTTGCAATGACCGCAAAACAGCTTTGTAGTTAAGATATAATCAATCTTGGCTTTTGCTCTTGCGGGCGCTCTTTTATTTGCTTCCATTCTCTTTGCAACCTTTTCAAATAGTTCATCTGAAATAATTTGAGGAATTGCATTTGGCACTTCATTTCCTTTGTGTATATAATATCCTAAGTATCTTTTGTTTTTCAACATAGTATGCAAAGAATTTTTATTAAATGAAGCTCCCGTGGAAGTCTTGGCTCCCTGTGCATTTAATCTGTTCGAGATTTCAGTTACAGTAACACCCTCAGCATACAATTCAAAAATCATTTTTACTATGGGTGCGGTATCAGGGTTGATTACAAATCTTTGATTTACTATCTTGTAGCCTAATGGAACTCCACCGCCATTATACAAACATCTTTCAGAATTGTACTTCATTCCTAATCTAATTCTCTCTGACATATCATCACTACGCATTTGAGCAGTAGCCATTTGTAACGTGCGGAAAAATCTACCCATAGAAGAATCATCAAAGTTTTCAGTTATTGATATAATTCTTTTATTGTTTTCTGTTTCAATAATGTAAGCGTTTTCAAGCGATTGAAGAACATTTCTGCCAAAGCGATCCATCGCATAAATCAGTACAACATCAAAGATATTCTTAGAGCAATCCGAAAGTAATCTTTGCAAATTCGGTCGGTCATCATTTCGCCCTGTCATAGCTTTGTCTGCGTATGTTTTTACAATGACTAATCCGTTGCGCTCTGCGTAATCTGTACATTTTTCAATCTGTTGTTCAATACTTGCTTCTCTCTGTGATGACGAACTATATCTTGCGTAAATAACAGCCCTCATAAATCAAAATTCCCTTTCATCTGCTTTTGTTATTCTTCCAAATCAAGTATTTTTCTCTCATACAAATCGCACAAGGTCTATATCCTGCGGCGACTGCGGTTGCTTCATCGGCAAAAAATACTCTGTAACGTGAATACAGACCCTTTGCAAGATAACGCTGTGCCGAGGGGCAATCTAATCTGCCGTATATTTTCAATCCGCTGTGACCGCCGATTGTTCCTTTGATTGCAGAGCAATATGTCTGTCCGTTACGGTCAATCAGCCTATACAATATCGTTTTACTCATTCTCAATCTTGATTGTAGGTATATCGCCGTCAAAATGTATCGCATAATTGTCGGGGTTGTTTGCTAAATGAAACTTGGTATTTTCATCAAGCGAAATCTCTGTGACCTCGTTATCCTCTGCAATAGCACCCAAAGGGCAGCAATCTAATTCAAGATGTGCTGTGACACCCCAATAGGCTACTTGTCGGAGAATATATACCTTGTTATTATGGATAACCGCTTTTACAGCAAATTCACCGTTGGAATAGTGAACGAATTTCTGTGCCTGCGTATCCCACACAAATACGATACCGCCTTGTCCTTGTGCAACGGTAACACAGCAGACGATATAATTATTATACACCTCAGCATTGAAATACTCAATATCGGACAGTTCATCTTCCGATATATTTTTCCAGATTCCTTTGAGCATATCAAGAGTGATTGCCTGATGTGTTCCGTTGACGGAAATATCAAGAAGGGTATCACCCTTGCCGATTGAAATTGTAATAGCTGAATTTGACATATTAGCCCTCTACAATATGAAGATATTTATAAATCGTCGGATAGGATACCTCACAGAGCCTTGAAAACTCAGCCTTGTTAATCTCGCCTTTCTTGTACTTCGGATAATGTTTGTAGAACACACTCGGAATATCCTCGGCGGTGGTCGTAGGTCTCCCTATCTTTCTGCCCTTTGCCTTTGCGTTCTGCATACCGCTTTTCACACGCTGGCTAATCATATTCCGTTCTAACTCGCTGAACACGCCCATCATTTTCAGCATACCCTCTGTCATAGGGTCAAGTTCTTTGGTGCAGTCAACAACGAATGTTCCCAACACCAATTTTATATGTCTGTCTTTGGCAAATTCGATTATCTCACATAGTTGTTTGGTGCTTCGGGTAATTCTACTTACTTCGGTAGAAATAATCGTATCGCCCGAATTAACGGTATTTATCAAACGGTTAAGTTCAACACGATTTGTTTTCATACCGCTTTCATATTCACGGTAGATATTCGTATGGGGAACCCCGAGTTGTATTAACTCTCTGACCTGTCTGTTGATGTCTTGTAATTCTTCATTTGTGGAACATCTTGCATATCCGTAAATCATTTATAATTCCTCCTGAGAATTATTATAATTATATTATAAGGTGTAAACGAAAAGATGTCAACTGTTTCTTTTATATTTTATGGTGGAATTTATAAAGTATTTGCCATGTACCACTTCAAGGAAAAGTATTAACGGAATGAGATGTTTGTTTTTATAGTAAAACCGCCCCCGAAATCAGCACGGAAGCGGTGTGTAAGATTGACTATCAGAACACTTCAAGAAGAATAAAAACATTGGAAGTGTCGTTGTTCATAATGTGTAAATCAGCTTCATAATGAAAGCGGTTAGGCATATCGGGAGCTATGGGATAATTATTGCCGAGATACTTAAAATTGCTGTCCATTTCAACAAATCGGATATTCTTTGAAAAGCCTGCGACATTCCCGATAATCTCTCCGTCAATTGTTACATTATATGTGGTAGAATTTATTTCGGTAATCAAAAGGCTGTCGATATTCTCAGAGTAGGAATTATCGTCTGCGTGATTTGCTTGACTTCTGTATAGAAAAGTTATGTTACCGACTTGTTTTGTCTTGATGTCTGAATGATATTTGGGATTAAAAAATGAGGTATCGGTATCATACCCTGTCACCATATCCGCAAGCGAAAGATTTACCCAGCCTACACCCGATTTTAATTTGCCCCACAAATCGCCGTACTCGTCATACGATTCATCAACAATAGTATAGTTGGTCGCGGTATCAATGACGTATGTTACATTGGAAGTGGGGTCGGGTTTCTCGTGAACATACACGCCTACATTCAGCCAAGTCAAATAGCTTTCAAATGAAGCAGATGATTGCTTTTCTTCCTTTGGTTTTTCAGTTGGCGGCTCAGTCGTTGGCTTTGGTGCTGTGGTAGGCTCTGCGGTAGCCGCTTCTGTTATAGCAACCTCAGTTGGCTTTTCGGTTACTCCCTCTGTAGCTGATATAGTTTGTTCAACCGTTGTTTCTGAAATGCTGTTTGTAGTATTTTCGCCTTTACCGCTGAAGTACAGCACAATAAAAACAACGAGAAAACAAACAACGGCGGTAAGAGCAATAGACAGTATGACAGTAGAAATCCTTATTGTCTTATGTTTCTTTTCTGTTGTCTGCGGTTGGTTCTCAGATATTATTTCTTCCTCTGATGCAGAAATACCAGTATTAAATGAGTCGTTGTATGCAATATCGGGTTGAACATCATTATTTTTCTGCTGTTCTTCTTTGTTTGAAGATTTGAACGGCGGCTTTACTGTTCTGCTGTTATTATTAGAAGTTGCCCAAGGTTTAATGGGAGAATTGTTTTGACTGCCCCAACCTTTCGGCAAATTACTGTTCGCCATTGACGTCCTCCTCGAACGGAACGCAAATGCTAATCAAGAAGTACAATGCAATGCCGACAAGCGTAATTCCGTAAAACACGCCCATTATTCTCACCCATAACAGCGGAATACCTGTATATTTGGAAACGCCTGTGCAAAAGCCCATAATCGCCTTGCCCTCTCGTATTCTGTAAAACTTCGGCTCTTTCACTTCTTCTTTGATTGCTTCGGGTGGTGCCATTGAATAGCTGTTACCACACTCAGGGCAAAAGCCATATGTAACGTTGTTGATTTCCTTAACAGCTTCAATCAGCTTGTAGCCGTTTATCCATACGTGAAGCACGGACAAAAATATAAGTGAAAGAATGAATTTCAATCCAAAAGCAGGAAGTTGAATTGAGATTTTCTTTGACGTTGTTCTGCTCAGTAACAACGCTTTTTCCGAACCGCAGAACGGACAATGAATATCTTTTAAGATGATATTGCTGTTTTCTTTTTCCTTTGCCATACTAACACCTCAATTTATGTGATTCTTGGATTGTTAAAATCCGTATATCCGAAATAGTTTCTGATCGCTTTTACTTCTTCCGTGTCACCGAAATACGTTACCATAAATTTATAGTATCGTTTATCGTAGGGTTTCATCTGTAAAATTTTGATAAAAGCCGCTACAAGCTGTTCTTTCGGAAAATTTGGATTTGACAGATTATCAAAAACTCCATCTACATTTTTGATGTTGCTGTCAATCGGCAGCCAAACATTTTTCTTGTTCCTGTGTAGAATACTTACTACGGTTAAGAATACTCGCCAGTAATCCAAGAAAAAGTGTTCAAAAAGCACATCGGGCTTAATCCTGTTGTATAACTCTGTTTGTTGGGCTGCGTTGATATTTGCTGCGCCCTTAATCAAACTTGATTCAATAGAATTTCTCGCTACATTGAACGCCGTAGCCCTTGCTATTCCTTTGACTGCCCCTTTGAGTCCAAAACCGCCGCCTATAAGATTAGGTACAAAACTCATTGTATTAGCGACAGACCTTTGATTTTTCTCAATAGTCAACTCAACGCTTTCTACTGTAACGGAAATATCATCAAACACCAAGTGATATTTCGCCTTGTGTGCGTTGATTACATCGGATTGTGTAATATTCCATATACCGTCAGATATAAGAATTTGTACCGCTTTATCGCAAACGGCGGCTAAATAATATCCGTAAATCTCGGGCGTGAATTGCAAGTAGGTTACTAAGTCGCGGACTTTCTTGTTATATTCAGCCCTTGCGCTGTTCGCACACTCGTTAGCGAATTTTCTAAACATCAAACGATAGGTATTAAAAACATCTAAGCCTGATGATACTTTAAGCGTATAACCGCATAAAGGAAACTCCCTTTGTTGTCCGTTGGTACTTTTCCATACATCTTTTATTGATTCAGGCTCTTCATTTGAGGGTGCGGTTGAATATCTTTGCTTTGTGATATATTCAACTGCTTGCTGTGCTTCATTAAATCTATCTGCTTTCAGCGGTATAGAAATACTCTCGCCTTTATATTCAACAACAAAGTTGAATTCCTGTGAATCGAAAGGCTGATTGATACTTACGCATATATCATCGAAATACATCACTTGTTCGATAGCGCCGCTTCTCATTGCGTTGCTGAAAGTATTTTTTAATTCCAAGGGAATATAGTACAGTCTGATATAATCGTCATAAACTTCAATTTTTGAGCCATTACTGGATTGAAGCAGATACTTGTAATTTTTTGATACGCCATTAGCTAAATCAATCTGCTTGTTAGCATAATTCATTGTGCTGATAAACTTATCCTTTTGATTAAAGGCAAAGACAAGAAGCAGTTTGTTTCCGCTTTTTAGTAACGCTTGTGCCGTCCCGTTCATCAATGCGGTAGTCGGAACATTTGATAAATTGATTTTCACAAACTCGGAATAACTGTATTCCTTGTTTCCGTATATCAGCGATTTGTCTGTCAATATAAAGCTTCTTCCAATACCCATTGTGGGACTGAATCGTTCATAGAGTGTATATTGCTGTTGATTAGCTTGCTGTGCCGTTGGCTGTTCTGTCTGAGTAGCGGCTTGTCCGACACGGGTTCCGCAACCGGGGCAGAAATTTGCGTCATCAGCGATTTGTTTTCCGCAGTTTGTACAAAACATCTTCATCTCTCCTAGCCCTGTTTTATTATTATTTTATAACTCTTTTTGTGTTCTGTCAACTCGATTCGTAAACTTTACAAAATTTTCATTGATAAACCTTTAAGATACTATTAGAGGTGATTTGATGAAGTTTGGAGATAGACTGAAAGTGTTGATTGAAGAACGAGAAATAACACAGAAAGAGCTGGCGGCTCAAATGAATATTGCGCCCTCAACGGTCAGCAGTTATGTACAGAATACAAGAGAGCCTGATTTCAAAACTTTGATTGAAATTGCTCAGTATTTCGGTGTTAGCATAGATTATTTACTGGGATATAGGCCTGCTAATTCCAACACCACAATAAGCGAGGATGAATTGCTTCGTATATTTCGCCAGTTATCACCAGAGCAAAAGGATATTTGCATTGAACAATGTAAAGTGTTTATCAAAGTCAATCAGCGCAGAATGAAAAAATCATCATAGTTGACTTTCGATAGTATGCTGAATCATAGAAGGAGGTGAACAGAATGGCAAAAGCATTTAACGGATTAGAGCGAATTGATCTGTTTGCACAAGAAATCATTTCCCAAATATCTTTAGGCAGGAAAGAATCTGTAAACGAAATCATAAAGCAAATGGAAAACAAAACCGTTGTACGTTATCTCTATAACAAGTACAAAGACGATTGGTTTTTATCTCTTGATGATGATTGTCCTTATAATGTTGATGATTGGGAAGAAAAGTATTATCTGTTCTCTTATATCACTGAAAACGACGCCCGTCGCAAGTGGGGAATTAGAAATGAAGATGAGGGATTGTTGTTATTAGTTTCTCTCACCTTTGAGGCTCTTCGAGAAGTTCTTCACAAATAATGAATGTTGAACACCGTCTGTCTATAATGTGTGACAGGCGGTGAAACCTTGTATATTATCGGACAAACATAATCCGTGTATTACTGAAAGTCGGACAGCAGAAACTGTCAGCTATTACGACATATCAGTTATTCATTAAACTTTGGTGACAGCGGGTTGCAACATTCGATCACAAGGAGAAGCAAACGATGAAAAGAGTTATCCACAATTCAATGAAAAAGAAAACGGCAGAGAACTATTTTATCACTCTGTCCGAAGTAGCGGATTTTCTATCGCAAATTCCCGAATTGCAGAAGTATGAAATTGATTTTACACAAGAGCCTGACCGTATTAACATTACCGTCGGCGACGATATTTATACCCTCGTAGGTGCGCTCTAAGGATTTATTCTCTTTGGTACCGCCTACTTTCAATATGATTAAAAGCCGTTGGAGCGTTATTAGTTCCAGCGGCTTGTATTGTATCTGTATTCAATTCGATGGAGAGGAGTGGTGAGGATGTAGACCTTTAAAAAATGTCGGAGGGCTTTACACTCTCACTATGTAATTTTATGAAACAGTCATGGACAAATGCCGATAAATCATTCAAAGATAACTGTATATCAGATAAATAATCTAAATACCGACTGGTTAAAACATTCCCAGTGATATTTAGAGCGTTTTCAATCCGCTGAATGTTCAAGCGACAGGCTTCTATATCTGTCTCTGGCATAGCTTCCTTGAAAGCTGTCTTTAGTGATTTATTCATATCGGTGCTATCTGTGTCGAGTTCCTCGATAATTGAACAAGTGATTTCTTGTGCTTTGTCGATAATGACTCGGCATTCTTCAAGCATTGAAATGTGTTCATCGGTTAAAACCATATCCGATATTTCTAAGAAGGAAATAACGTCCTCGATATTTTCTTTTGCTTCGTTGATGTATAAATCTAATTGGTTAATTTTATTAAACATAAAAATCCTCCTATGCATTTTGAAAATATTTTTTAATGTGTTTGATTTTTGCAACTCGTATGTGCCAGCCCCTTGTGCACGTAAGGGGCAAATCACAGGGACGAGTTAAAGAAGTTTGAGCAGGTTTGGAGAGATGTTGTCATTTACGCTCCTGACTGTATCTTGAAGCGCAATTATTATTTCTTTCAGAAAATCATCATCGACAACTCCCTTGTGATAACCCACCCAACCTTGAATGGTTGGCTTTAATTTGTCAAACAGTTCTTTGTATTCCTCGTAACCGAAGAATACCTCGCCTACCTTATCAAACAACGATTCTGCATTACTTCTGTCGGGAATAATCAACGGGAGTTCCTCTCCTGTTTGTATTCGCCAACCTAAGAAACTAAATCCTTTGCTCGCTTCGATAGTCAGCGTTTTGTCTGCTGACAGGCTTAGACCTCTGACAGAAAGAAAGTCATTTAAAATCTCAATTGCACGATCAAGCTTATTCGGGCATGGACTGATGACAAGAATGTCATCAGCATAGCGGATGAACTCAACGTCCTGCAACGATTCGATCAGTTTTCTTTCCATTCCATCCAAAGCCATGTTACAAATCATAGGCGAGATTGCCCCGCCCTGCGGAACACCGCGGTTTGTATCATACTTTTTACACCGATGGACAACTCCGCATTTAAGAAACTTCGAAAGAATTTTCTTATCAATGGGGATATTATCCATAATCCACTCGTGACTGATGTTATCAAAGCAAGATTTAACATCTGCTTTCAATACCCAAATGTAATCTTTACGACAACAAAGGATATTTTGACATCTAACCAAAGCGTCTCGTGTAGAACGGTTCGGACGAAAGCCGTATGAATGTTCATCTGCCAACAATTCAGATATGGGCTCAAGCGCAAACTTATATAAAGTCTGCATGGCTCTATCTTTCATCGTCGGAATACTCAGAGGTCTTACATCACCATTCCGCTTCGGTATATATATCCTCTTTAATGGTCGAGGAGTATATCCCCGACGGACAAGACTTAAAGCAGCATTGTATTTATCCCTATGGGAAATCCATAAGACATCATCAATACCGGGAGTATATTTACCCCTATTAGATGTGACAGCTTTAACAGCTAACATCTTAGCGGAATGTGAATGTATCAGTAAGTTTTGCAAATATGCAACTTTACCAAATTCACCTTCAATCAAAGCCTTCTCAATACGCCATTGCTGCTTTTGAACGTGGTGCGTGGCTGATGTGAAATCAAACTCACACCAGCCCTTGCCATCGTCACAAGGGGCGCACGAATTTACGTTATGTTCGCTCACCTTGTTTAAAAAGTTCCGCGCAGGCGCATTGTAGGTGTTTTTAATATTTGTCACCTCGGTTCTGTATTCAATTTTTTTGCTGTGCTGTACTCAGATACAAGAAATATCTCGTGCACACAAGCACGGAACAGTAGTTATATAGAATGAGAAACTAGTCCTCGGTTCTATTGATGATAATGAATTCAACTAACTTGTTGTACTCATTTTCGTCATACGCTTTCAGTGCACGCATACATTCTAAAATATGGGTGGCAAGCAACTGATGAAGTGAAGTTTTGTTATTCACTATACTAACTCCTTTCGCTGAGATTGGTTTCTACTCAGTTTTATCAATACTTCCGCTGAGTAAAAACTCCTGATAATCGTCTTGATGTGTTTCTATGTAGGATTTGATGTCAGCAAAAATGGATATTGCAAACTCTTTAGCTTGTTCTTTGCTAATTTCAAAGTCTGAATAATCCAAATTTGTTGACACCTCCCTGCACATTCATCTTGACAATTACCATTATACACGATAAAATCAGTATTAGAATACTAAATAAATACGATAGATTCGTATGAACTATAAGAAACATTAGTACTGTGATACTAATAATTGAGGCTGGTAATATTATGAGAAAGCAAACATTTGAATTGAGAAGTATTATGAAGCGTATTATTGAAGAAACAGAAAGTAAGATAATGTCAATTCGTAAAAAGCACCCTAAAAAGAGTGAGCAGTTAACCAAAAACGATTTCTTTATAAATCCAAAGTACAATATTGATTTTCCTGTTTCACGTTCAACGTATGATAAATACTACACATTTGCTCGAAAGAAAAACGCAAGCAGAAAATTTAAGAGTATTGATATTGAAACGCTTTACGCTTTTTGTACTTATAACAACTGTTCTGCTGATTATTTTTTGGGGTTTATTGATACAAAAAGAAAAGAAGCCTCTGCTCCGCAAATTAGAGATGACTTCGGACTGTCGGATAATGCGATGAACACCCTGTCTGTTATAAGAAAAAACTCACCCGAAGTTAGGGGTGAGCTTTCATCTGATATAATGAATCTGATATTGGAAGATACTGAGTTTTGGGAAAAAATCAATATTCACTTGCCTTTATATATTGCTTCACTTACTGAATCAAGGACAACAGAGGTTGATATTGATATGGCAAGATATGGATTAACTAGAGCGTTTGAAGAAATGATTGACAGAATAGCACCTGAAATAATCAAAAGCAATAATCTACCTACTGAAAAATTGAGTACAAGTATATATATCTAAAAAGAACAGAGGTCAGCTTATACATATAAGTACATTGCTAACCTCTGTTCTTCTGTTAAAACCAAATCGTGACAGCGAAGCCGCCGACATAGAAATAAGGGTTTGATTTATATTGGTGTGGTGGAGATGGCGGGAGTCGAACCCGCGTCCGAAAAGTACTTGCCCTGACTTTCTCCGAGCGCAGTCGGTGTTTTGAATCTCCCTTACCGTGCCGCCCATCGACAGGCTACACGGCTCGGCAGCTCCTGATGTGTGACGGGAATCGGAGCGCTTTCCCGTTCACATTTACCTCTTGTCGACGCCCCTTACGCGGCCGAGGTGCTCCGCGCAGGGACGAGCAGCTTACGCTGCTAAAGCAACTGTATTTTTGTCAGTTATTTTAAGTTTGCGGATTTTATGGCGGTTCCGCACCGCCGCTCGCTTATCGGGGTTTGCGCTCCCCGTCGAAACCTTTACATCCCCATATCGTGCGAAGCTGTATGCTTCGCAGTGAAGTTTTCTTATTATCTGCCCTGCTCCTTGAGAGCGCGCTCGATATCGCGCTTTGCAGTGCGCTTTGCCATGTCCTCGCGCTTGTCATAGAGCTTTTTGCCGCGGCACAGACCGATTTGCATCTTTACCCTGCTGCCCTTGAAATACAGGCTGATGGGGATCAGCGAATAACCCGTCTGCTTGACGGCGCCGTAGAGCCTGTTGATTTCCTTTTTGTGCATGAGCAGTCTGCGCACGCGCATAGGGTCTCGGTTGAAAATATTGCCGTGCTCGTACGGAGAAATGTGCATTCCGTTTACAAAGATCTCGCCCTTCTCGATCGAGCACCAGCTGTCCTTTAGATTGACCCTGCCGCTGCGGATGGACTTTACCTCAGTTCCGCACAGCTCTATTCCCGCCTCGAAGCTCTCCTCGATGAAGTAATCGTGGCGGGCTTTTTTGTTGTTGGCTATGGTTTTGAGCTCGTTCATATCTCGTTCCTGCCTTCCAGAGCCTTGGCGAGAGTGTACTCGTCGGCGTACTCGAGGTCTCCGCCCACGGGTATTCCGTAGGCGAGACGCGTGACCCTGATTCCCATCGGCTTGAGCAGTCCAGAAATATACAGCGCCGTAGCGTCGCCCTCAACCGTCGGATTGGTAGCCATTATCACTTCGGACACGCCGCCCTGAGCAATCCTCGCGAGAAGCTCCTTGATCGTCAGCTCCTCCGGGCCTACTCCGTTGAGCGGAGAAATCGAGCCGTGCAGCACATGATATGTGCCGCTGTACTCGTGAGTATTCTCCACCGCGGTAACGTCGCGCGGTGTTTCGACAACGCAGATAACGCTGTGGTCGCGCGACTGTGAGGCGCAGACCGGACATAGCTCTTTGTCGGTGAGGTTGCAGCAGCGGCTGCAGTAGTGTATCTTGGTGTGGGCGTCAATGACAGCCGACGCCAGCTGCTCTGCTTCTGTTTTTGACAGATTCAGTACATAATATGCAAGGCGCTGGGCGGTTTTATGACCGATGCCGGGCATTTTTTCAAACTGCTCCACCAGATTTTCCATCGGAGCGACGTTGTACTGAGCCATATCAGAACATTCCCGGGATATTCAAGCCGCCCGAGATGGACTCCATTCTCTCTTCCTTTTCCTTTGCGGCGCTTCTGAGCGCTTCGTTCGCAGCAGCCATAACGAGGTCGGCGAGCATCTCAACGTCCTCGGGGTCTACGACCTCGGGGCTGATCTCGACCTTGACAAGCTCCATCTTGCCTGTTACCGCGACCTTGACGGCTCCGCCGCCTGCCGCTGCTTCATATTCCTTGGCTTCAAGCTCTGCGGATACCGCTTCCATATCGTCCTGGAGCTTCTGCGCCTGACGCGCGAGCTGCTGGATATTGTTTGCTCCGCCGCTGCCGTAGCCCTTGGGTAATCTTGCTTTCATATCATTTACTTCCTTTCAGTTTTTCGTGTTAATTTTCTTCTGTATACTCAATCCCGCTCTCGGCGAGCTTGTTCTTGAATTGCTGCAGGGGGTCTGTTTCCTCCTGCTTCTTCTCCTCCAGACGGTACGGACCGAGTCTGTACTGCTTGCCGGTGTTGGCTATTAGCGCTTCACGTATCGCGCGGCGCTTCTCGGGTATTCTGAGCATCCTGAACGCGAGGTCGCTTTCAGCCTTGATCAACAGATAATTTCCGTTTACGAACGCCTCGGAACCGCTGAGCGACGCGGCTATGCTCGCCGACGCTCCTCTGAAGCTCTCGACAAGCTCCGGCCAGTTCGGGAACGGCTTGGCTTCTCGGCTCAGAGCTACTATGTCAACCTCGCCCTGACGCTGCACGGGCTTTTGCACGGGCTTTTGCACGGGCTTTTGCACGGGCTTTTGCACGGGCTTTTGCTCAGGTTCAGGCTCAGATTGCTTTTGCGGCTCCGCGGAAGCGGCTTCCTCAGCCTTTGGCGGCTCTGCCGCAGCGCTTTTTTCTTCTGACCCGACCGTCTCTTTGTCCTCGATCGGCATCGGCGCCGGCTGTGATGCCTGCGCGGCAACAATGCCCTTTCTCAGCGCCTGCTCGAGCGCGGTTATTCTCGCGGCGATCGACTCGTTTGTCACGTCGAGCTCGGGTGAACAGAGCTTTACAACAGCCATCTCAAGCTCGGTGCGGTCGCCTGTTCCCTTTCCCATTCGCTGATATGCGCGCGAAAGTACGTCCATATAGAACACGATGTCCGCAAGCGAGAGATAGTCCGCCTGAGTTACGCTCTGCTCGTACTCGCTGTCGGAAAAGACGACTATGTCGCGCGGGTTTGAGACGGATTTTATCATCATCAGCGCGCGGAAATGCGAAATCAGCTCGTCGCACAGCAGCGGCATATCCTTTGCCTCGCCGTAGAGCCTGTCGATGATTCCGAGAGCCCTTGAGGTGTTCTTGTTGATAACGCAGGAAGCGAGGTCGTAGAGATAGCCCTTGTCGGCAAGACCCGCCGCCGTACGCACAACTTCACTGTCAACATCGCGGCTTATCGCGATACAGCGGTCGAGCAGCGACAGAGCGTCGCGCATCGCGCCGTCGGAAACAGAGGCGATCAGCATTGCCGCGGAGTCGTCGAGGGTTATGTTCTCCTGATTGGCGACATAGAGCAGTCTGTCTGCGATATCGCGCGGCGGAATGCGGTGAAAGTCGAACCGCTGACAGCGCGACTGTATCGTCAGCATGATCTTGTGGACCTCGGTCGTCGCGAGGATAAAAATCACATGGCGCGGAGGTTCCTCGAGAATTTTGAGCAAGGCGTTGAAGGACTCGGCGGTGAGCATGTGCACCTCGTCGATGATATATACCTTGTAGCGGCACTTGTAGGGCGCGCCCTGAACCTCGTCGATGATTCCGCGGATGTCGTCGATTTTGCGGTTTGACGCGGCGTCCATCTCAAAAACGTCGATAGACGTGCCGTTGTCGATCTCGCGGCAGATCTCGCACTCGCCGCAGGGACTTCCGTCCTTCGGGTCGAGGCAGTTGACAGCCTTGGCGAGAATCTTGGCGCAGGTGGTCTTTCCCGTACCGCGAGAACCTGTAAACAGATAGGCGTGGCTGATACGGTCGTTTTTCAGCTCATTCCGAAGGGTAGTGGTGATGTGCTCCTGACCCGCGACGTCGTCGAAGGTCTTTGGCCGCCACTTCCTGTACAATGCCTGATACACGCTGTCACCTCCGCTGAATAGAAAAAGCAAGCCGTCTGCCGAATGATGACGGCGGCGTGCAAATAAGAGAACGACAGACTGACTGTATCGCATCGGAAACACTGCTTAATGCTGCTCGGTTCCCCGCCTGACATGGTTCACAGGCCCCAATCGCACAGGGCCTGCCGCTCGCTTATTTGCACGCGTTGACTGCTTGCGTCTTTTTTTATTATAACATAGATATTTCAGAAAATCAAGTATTTTTGTTATTATTGCCCGGCAACATCATTTACTGTCAGTTTATCCGTAGAGGAGCCTCTTGCGGGCTCCCGGAGACGTGCACGTTCCCGGACGGTCACAAGGGCTGTCCCTACGGAATAATCTATGGTTTTCGGGAAAAATCAAA
This sequence comes from Lachnoclostridium sp. MSJ-17, assembly GCF_018918205.1. Taxonomy (GTDB): domain Bacteria; phylum Bacillota; class Clostridia; order Oscillospirales; family Acutalibacteraceae; genus Ruminococcoides. The sequence continues at coordinate 27,889 of NZ_JAHLQB010000083.1, forward strand.
TTCTGTTGCCGCAGTATTACGCCGCATTCTTCTTTTTGCCGATGCTTTCGATCTTTTTGTCGATCTTTGTCTTTTTGAAGATAAACATCACAATGAGCGCGGCGATAGTGCCTATAGCCATGCCCGCGAGGACGTCCGTCGGAAAGTGGACGTAATTATAAAGCCGCGAGAACGCTATCAGCACGGCGAGAACGTATGCCGAAATACCAAACGCGCGTCTTTCCCTGACAGCGATAATCAGCGCCGACGAGAACGCCGCTATGGTGTGTCCCGACGGGAAGCTGTAGCCCGACGGCGCGACTATGTTAAGCGTGATGTCGGTGTTGATAATGAACGGACGCGGACGGCATACGAGGAATTTCAGTCCGTATTCTCCCATAAACAGTCCGAGCAGAAGCGCCGCGAGAGTGATGACTCCCGTAACGCGCGTCTTGCGGAAAAACAGCATTATCAGTCCGATGATTATCCAGACCGCTCCCTTGTCGCCCATATAGCTGAACACGAGCATCACCGGGTCGAGAACGAAGTTTTTGATCGCCGCCTGAATAAAATCCAGAATGGCAAAGTCGATCGAATATATCAATTCCATTAAATCGCTCCTTATTTTTCGTATTTCGAGAGCTTTGAGTACAATTTCTCGTCCGCGATAGCCTCGACCTCTACTCCGTCGGCGGTGTATTCCTCTGAGAGCAGCGTGCCCCTGTCGCGTATCTCGCTTACGATACCCGCGTCCGCGAACGGAATGAGCAGGCTCACGCGCTTCATGCGGACGGGCAGGTTCCTTTCGATAGCGTCGAGCAGCCTGTCAATGCCTTCGCCGGTCTTTGCGCTTATCCTCACGCAGTTCTCAAACTCCAGAGGAATCACGTTTCCGTCGAGCAGATCGCACTTGTTGAGCACGGTGATTATCGGTCTGTCCTGAGCGCCTAGGGATTCGAGCAGGTCGTTAGTCACACTGAGGTGAACCCTAGCCTCCTCGCTCGAGGCGTCGCAGAGGTTGATGATAATATCCGACTGCGCGGCTTCCTCGAGGGTCGAGCGGAAAGCGTCGACAAGGTGGTGCGGCAGTCTGCGGACAAGACCTACGGTGTCGATGAGCATTACCGAAACGCCGCTCGGGAGCTTCAAGGCGCGCGAGGTCGGGTCGAGAGTCGCGAACAGCTTGTCCTGCGCGAGTACTCCCGCGTCGGTGAGGGTGTTCATAAGGGTGGACTTGCCGGCGTTTGTGTAGCCGACGATGGCGCAGGTGATGACTCCGTCCTTCTCGCGGCGGCGGCGCAGCATACTGCGGTGCTTTTCGACCTCGGAGAGCTCCTCCTTGAGCGTTTCCATGCGGCGGCGGATATGACGGCGGTCGGTTTCGATCTTCGTTTCACCGGGACCTCTCGTGCCGATACCGCCTCCGAGACGCGACATCTCTATTCCCTTACCGGTAAGCCGCGGCAAGAGGTACTTGAGCTGCGCGAGCTCTACCTGCAGCTTGCCCTCCTTTGAACGGGCGCGCTGAGCGAAGATATCGAGAATCAGCGTCGTGCGGTCGATAACGCGCACGTCGGTGAAGTTTTCAATGTTTTTTATCTGAGTCGGACTCAGCTCGCTGTCAACGACGATCAGATCGAGCTCCTGAGCCTCGCAGAGCTCTTTTATTTCGATAAGCTTTCCCGAGCCGACAAAGGTCGCGCTCTCGGGTCGCTGCAGCTTCTGTGTGAGGGTAAACTCAGGCTCCGCTCCCGCGCTCTTTACAAGCTCCTCGAGCTCACAGAGAGAGGCTTCTGCGTCAAAGTCACCCGTATCTACGCTGACAAGCAGCGCGCGTGTGATTTTTTCTTCGTTTTCTATCATAGCCATAAGATTTATTTCCTTTATTATTTAAAAATATTATTTACTATTCAATTATAAAGTAGTATAATATAAATTTGGAAGAATGTAAATATATTTTTTGAGGTAACCATATGGATAAACGATACGACGCGGTCATTGTCGGCACAGGCGCGGCAGGTCTGTACGCCGCGCTCAGCTTTCCCGAGAGCGTCAGCGTGCTGCTGATTTCAAAGCGCGAGCTGCCCCTTTCCAACTCCTCCCTCGCACAGGGCGGCGTTGCCTGCGTGCTCGACACCGTACACGATAACTACAAGCTGCATATCAACGACACGCTCGTCGCGGGCAAGTACAAGAACACGCTTTCCGCCGTTGAAAAGCTCGTCAAGGAAGGTCCTGCGGACGTTCTGCGCACAAAGGAGCTCGGCGTTGACTACGACCTCAACCCCGACGGCACTATGTGCAAAACGCTTGAGGCGGGTCACAGCCGCCACCGCATTGTCCACCACAAGGACTCTACCGGCAAGGCTATTGTAGACACGCTGATCGAACAGGTCAAAAAGCTTCCTAACGTCGATATTCTCGACAACGCCCTGCTCTATTCCATGCACAAGACGTTCGGCGGCTTCTATCTGAGCGTGCTCAAGGACGGAAAGAGCCTGTACTACGGCTGCAACTACTGCCTGCTCGCCACGGGCGGCATCGGCAGAGTCTATCAGTATACCACGAACTCCGCGATAGCGACCGGCGACGGCATCGCATTCGCGTACATGCTCGGAGCGAAGATCCGCAATCTCTCGCGCGTTCAGTTCCACCCCACGGCGTTTGCCGCGGAAGCAAACCGTGAACGCTTCCTGATTTCGGAGGCGGTCAGAGGTGAGGGGGCCGTTCTTCTCAACTGCAACGGAGAGCGCTTTGCCCACAACTACGACAAACGCGGCGAGCTTGCTCCGAGAGACGTTGTTTCAAACGCTATCGCTCGCGAGGCTCTCAGGACAAACAGCGAGAAGTTCTATCTCGACATCACACACAAGCCCGCGGACTTTATTAAGAGCCGCTTCCCGATGATCTACGCGAAGTGCCTTGAGGAGGGAATCGACATCACAAAGGAGTGGATCCCGGTCTATCCCTGTCAGCATTATCTGATGGGCGGCATCGACGTAAATCTGCACTCGGAGACCTCTATCGACGGACTTTACGCGGCGGGCGAATGCGCCCACACAGGCGTTCACGGCGCGAACAGACTCGCGAGCAACTCACTGCTCGAGGCTCTCGTCTATTCGAGAACAGCCGCCGAGGACATCACGCGCAAGCTGCAAAAATACGGCAGAAAGCCGCTCGGTCTTGAGCCGGCTCACCGTCCGATAACCGGCAAAAAAATGCCGTCGGGCTTCCGCTCACAGATACGCTCGATTTTGCAGGATACATACTTTGTTCTCCCCAAGCCCGAAAAGTACGACGAGAGCTACAAAAGGGTCGAGGAGATAATAAAACAGCTTTTCGGCGAGTACTATGAAATTTCGTCCGACCTCGTTGAAGCGAAAAGCATCGCGGTTGTCGCGAGCATAATTCTGGACGAAGTACGGGAGGGTCAGGCATGATCAACAGCATCTACGTGGACAATATCATTAAAACCGCTCTGCTCGAGGACATCAACTACCTCGACGTCACCACCGATTACCTCATTGACGAGGAACAGGAAAACACCGCGCGTTTTCTTGCGAAGGACGACGGTATCCTCTGCGGCATCGACATCGCGCTGAGGGTATTCAGGATCCTGCAGCCCGAGGGCTTTGAGGCGACCGTTTACAAGAAGGACGGCGACGAGCTGCAAAAGGGCGATATCATCGCCGAGATCAAGGGCAAAACGCGCACCATTCTCAAGGGCGAACGCACCGCGCTGAACCTTATCCAGCACATGAGCGGCGTTGCGACCGCGACCAACAAGGCGGTCAAAATCGTCAAGGGCACTAATGCTTCCATTGCCGACACGAGAAAGACGCTGCCCGGTCTGCGTCCTCTCCAGAAGTACGCAGTAACCGTCGGCGGCGGCAGAAATCACCGATACAACCTCTCCGACGCGGCTATGCTCAAGGACAACCACGTCGACGCGGGCGGCGGCATTAAAAACGCTGTCGCAAAGCTCAAGGAAAAGCTCGGACATATGACTAAGGTCGAGCTCGAGGTGCGCAACCTCGACGAGCTCGGTCAGGCGCTTGAAGCGGGCGTGGACGTTATCATGCTCGACAACATGAGCTGCGAGATGATGCGCGACGCGGTTGAGATAACAGGCGGCAAGGCTCTGCTCGAGGCGAGCGGCAACGTCACCGAGGAAAGACTGAGAGAAATCGCCGAGACGGGCGTAGACATCATTTCGATGGGCGCTATCACCCACTCCGTCAAGGCGTTCGATATTTCACTGAAAATTGCAGACTGATATAGGAGGAATAATATTATGATCAAAGTAGGTATTTTGGGTTACGGCAACCTCGGCAGAGGAGTTGAGGCTGCGATCAAGAAAAACGACGATATGGAGCTTGTCGCGGTATACACCCGCCGCGACCCGTCATCGCTTTCAATAAAGACCCCGGCTGCGGCAGTTAAGAGCACCGCTGACCTCGACACAGGCAAGGAGGAGCTGGACATTCTCGTTATCTGCGGCGGTTCCGCGACCGACCTGCCCGAGATGACTCCCAAGTACGCGGCTATGTACAACGTTATCGACAGCTTTGACACCCACGCAAGAGTTCCCGAGCACTTCGCTAATGTCGACAAGGCGGCAAAGGAAGCAGGCAAGGTAGGCATCATTTCCTGCGGCTGGGATCCCGGTATGTTCTCGCTCAACAGAGTATACGCTTCTGCGGTTCTGCCCGACGGTCAGGCGTACACCTTCTGGGGCAAGGGCGTAAGTCAGGGTCACTCCGACGCGGTAAGAAGAATCGACGGCGTACTTGACGCGCGTCAGTACACGATTCCCGTTCCCGAGGCTCTCGAGCGCGTCAGAAGCGGCGAGAATCCCGAGCTCAGCACCCGCGAAAAGCACCTCAGAGAGTGCTTTGTAGTCGCCGAGGAAGGCGCTGATCTTGCCCGTATCGAAAACGAGATCAAGACCATGCCCAACTACTTCTCAGACTACGACACCACCGTTCACTTTATCAGCGCAGAGGAAATGAAGGCTGACCACAGCGGTCTGCCCCACGGCGGCTCCGTGATCTATTCCGGCACGACCTCCGACGGCACCAAGCACGTAATTGAATACAGCCTCAACCTCGACTCGAACCCCGAATTCACCGGCTCAGTGCTCGTCGCGTTCGCAAGAGCCGCGGTCAGGCTGAACAAGGAAGGCTCAACCGGCGCAAAGACCGTATTTGACATCGCTCCCGCGTACCTGTGCAAAGAATCCGGCGAGGAACTGAGAGCTCACCTGCTGTAAAATTACCCAAATTTCATCTTGACTATACATTTGATTTCATGTATAATGAAGCTAACAAGATGAAAGGAGTTTTGATTATGAAATATATGTGCGAGCCCTGCGGCTACATCTATGATCCCGCAGAGGGCGATCCCGACGGCGGTATCGCTCCCGGCACCGCGTTTGAGGATATCCCGGACGATTGGTGCTGCCCCGTTTGCGGCGTAGGCAAAGAGGATTTCGTTCCCTACGAAGACTAATCAAAAAGCGCCGGTGGGCGCGTTCCCCCGCCTTTTGAGCGGAAAGTTTTCCTTCAGAGCCAAAAAGCGCTTCCTCGGCGGAAGCGCTTTTTTCCGTTATTTTGTGTGGCGGTCTACTCCGTCACGGAGACGTTCAACAGCCTTGACGAGAAACTCCGGCAGCGGTATTCCCAGTCTGCCGAGGTTCTCGAGGATTGAGAGCAGCTCGTTTACTATCAGCCATACGGCGATCATCATGCCGAAGCAGTAGTTGAACGGCAGCTCTGCCCCGACGTGCAGAAGCGCTGAGGAAATCAGGTAGTCGACGACCATTCCGACCGCGACGAGCGCGAGGTAGGCGACCTTCTTGACGATCCCCTTTACCCCGACGCGGCTGCTCAGCTCCCTGCACGACCATGCTGCAGCGATACCGGTTGCGTAGTCGATGATCATCACAGCCGCCAGCACGCACAGCGGAACGAGCAGCACATCCGCGTACGCCGCCAGAGCTCCTATCGCCGCGGCGAATATCGCGCGGAACACATTTTCCTTCATCAAATATCCCTCCTTTCACTTATACTTCGAAATCCAAAAAAATTGCATAAAACTATGCAATTTCCAAAAATAAAAGCAGCTGAAAATTACGTGAAGGTTTTCTGATGCCTATTGTGAAATCAGGAAATATCTGATAACATATATTAAAAACCATTACGGAGAAAGAAATGAATACACAGGAAAGCATCTACGGCGCGCACCGTCCCGCGCTCGAACAGGTCATGGACGGTCTCAGACGCCACATCGAAAACATACGCTCCGAAATGGAGCAGAAGCTCAGCATGGATCCCATTGAGCACTGCCTGAGCCGCATAAAATCCGAGGAGAGCATGCGCGAGAAATGCCGCCGCAACAACCTCCCCGAAACGACCGAATCCGCGCTGAATATTCTCACCGACGCTATCGGTCTGAGGATCGTCTGCGCGTTCGTGGACGACGTTTACACTATCCGCGACTGTCTGAAGGAGTCGGGCGAGTACGAGGTCGTCAAGGAAAAGGACTATATCCGCCACGCCAAGCCCAACGGCTACCGCAGCTATCACATGATCCTGCGCACCAAGGCGGGTTACTTCGCCGAGATACAGCTGCGCACGATTTCGATGGACACCTGGGCGGCTCTGGAGCACCACCTGAAATACAAAAAATCCGTCGGCAGCCGCGCCGCTCTGATCGAGGAGGAGCTGAAACGCTGCGCCGACGAGCTCGCGTCGACCGACTTGTCGATGCAGACGATACGCGATATGATTCTTGAAGCATAAGGACGTGAAGATATGAAAATTTTGTTAGCGGAAGATACTGCGGATTTAAACAAGGTAATATGCGCCGTTCTCAGACACGAGGGCTACGACGTTGACCCCGCCTTCGACGGCGAGGAAGCTATGGAGCGCGTCAACACCGAGGGCTACGACTGCCTGATACTCGACATCATGATGCCGAAAAAGGACGGCATCGAGGTGCTGCGCGAGGTGAGGGAAAAGAATATTCTCACGCCTGTCATCATGCTCACCGCAAAGGCTGAGATCGACGACAGAGTGGCAGGTCTCGACGCCGGTGCCGACGACTACCTCACAAAGCCCTTCGCCATGAAGGAACTGCTCGCGAGGGTGCGCGCGATGACACGCCGCAAAACCGAATACACCAAAAATGACCTGAGCTACAACGACGTTAAGCTCCGCGCCCAAACCTTCGAGCTCACCTCGGAGAACAGCGTGCGCCTTTCGGTCAAGGAATTCGAGCTCATGCAGCTTTTGATGCTGCACAGGGAAAGCGCGGTCTCCGTAGACTACATAATGAATCAGATCTGGAGCCGCGAACCCGACGTTCAGCCCGACACTGTCTGGCTGTATATCTCCTACCTCAAGCGCAAGCTCAAGGCTATCGCGTCGGAGACCGTTATTGAGGGCGACGAAAGCTCGGGCTACATTCTGAAATAGAGGTGAGCGCATGAACGAGCATTCAATCAAGAAGCTTAGAAGAAAATTCATCACGATTTCGTTTTTCTCTCTGTTTTCGGTCATGCTTATCATGGGCGGCACGATTTACTACGGAAACTACTTCACCTCCGTCCGACAGATGGACAACGCGCTGAGTTTTCTTATTGATCACGGCGGAGAGGTTGATTTTGAAGCTCCGGAGCGTCACTGGGACGGATCGACATATGACACCGCCGTGATGACCTCCGACAACTTTTCAGAAGCGATCAGGGAAGCGCTGCGAGAGCTGTTCAACACAAAAATCGACCAGGAGTCGGAGTCGGTTTTCGGTCTGCGATATTTCGCGGTCGTATACCAGAACGACGAAAACAATCCGATCACCTCACACATCAACGAGATCGACGAGAACAGCGCGCTCGAATACGCCGACGAAGCTCTACGCCAAGGCAGCGAATACGGCTGGGCAGGCAATTACCGCTACAAAATCCACCATGATGAAGACCAGACCATAGTTGTATTCCTCAACGTTTCAAATCAGATCGCCGACCAGCGGAGAATCGGTTTTATAGTGCTGATGCTCAGTCTTTTCGGCTCCGGACTCAGCTATCTTGTTATCCGCATCTTTTCAAACCACGCCATACGCCCCGAGATCCGCAATGCCGAAAACCAGAAACGATTCATCACTAACGCCAGCCATGAGCTGAAAACTCCGCTCGCCGTTATCCGCGCGAATACGGAGCTTGAAATGATGATGCACGGCGAGGACGAGTGGAACCAGTCGACGATGAATCAGGTCGACCGCATGACGGGTCTGATCTCAAACCTCGTCCTCATAGCCAAGGCTGACGAGAAGGCGAACAAGGAAGGCAGAAGCGACATCGACGTTTCGGACGCGGTGACAAAGGCTGCCGACGCGTTCATTCCCGTCGCCAAACAGAACGGAAAAACTCTCACAAAGGAGATTCCCGCGGATATCCGCATGGTCGCGAGCGAATCTCAGATACAGCAGCTCGTCACTCTCTTCGTTGACAACGCGATAAAATACTGCGACGACGGCGGCGAAATAAAGGTCACCCTGAACCAGAAGGGCAAGGGCGTGAAAATCGCCGTTTCGAACAACTACGCCGACGGAAAGAACGTGGACTACACGCGCTTCCTCGACCGTTTTTACCGCGAAGATCAGTCACATAACATCGACAAGGGCGGCTTCGGCATAGGTCTGTCGATCGCGGACAGCATTGTTAACCAGTACCGCGGCAAGCTCGATGTAGCGTATCAGAACGGCGTGATCGAGTTCAGCGCGGTTTTGAAGCCATAAACATAAAAGACACCCGAGGGTGTCTTTTTCTTTGCCTTATTTTATTGTGAGCACGACCGAGAATTCACCGGCTCCCACGCTCGCGTACTCCTTGCAGATAGCGGTCAGCCTGCCGTCCTTGCCGAGATAGAGCATAGTCTTGCCGAGGTTCTCCTCCGAGAGAGTTTTTTCGAGATTTTCATCGTACTTCTCGGGCTTTGAGTTCTTGTACTTTGAAACGTAGTCCTTCTCAAGCTCCTTTTTTATGGTTTCATTGACCTCGTCGGAGCTGAGCTTCGCCGCCTTCGCGACGTCCGAGTTTTTGAGCAGCGCGCCTGTCTTTGAGTTGAAGTTGTAGACGGAATAATCGACGGCGTGAGAATAATACACGCGCCTGATGACTACGCTGAGCACGTCGCCGTTCTCAAACCTCTCGTAATCGAGGGAATCGCAGGTCAGACCGATCCTCGAAGCGCTCTCCTGCTCCGCCTTCTCGAAGTCGGGAGTATACTTTTCGGTGATCTCCGCGTTCGCGTCCTCGGCGTCCTCGCTGTCGAGGTTGATAGAAGGAATGCGGTAGGACGCGCTGTAGCTGTTGCCGTTGTTGTCGGTGTACTCAAAGCTCTCCTCGCGCATGACCGATACCTTGTTTTTATTCTTCGCGGCTTGTATCACGACCTCGGGAGCCGTTGTTGTAACGGGTTCCTCTCCGTCGCCGCAGGCGGAGAAAACCACACAAAGCGCCGCAATCAGCGCTATAATTCCTATTCTTTTCATAAAACACCATATACCAATAATAATTTGCAAGTAATTATTATATCACAGTTTGCAAAATTAATCAAGTGCCGCAACACAAGACAAAACCCCGGGATTCCGGGGCGTGAATGTCATTATTTTTGCAGCGGCTCGACACTGCGGTAAACCATGGCGTTGAGAAATTCCGGAAAAACGCCTCTCCAGATGCTGCTGTCATGGACGCCGTCCTTGTTGAGGTGCAGCGCGAGCTTTTCCTCCGGATAGCCCATGCCCTTTAAGCGATTGTACATCTGAGTTACGTCGGGGTCGGTGTCGTATCCCTCGGGTTCGGTGTAAAGATACATGAACGGCGAAGCTTCGCCGAAGCTCTTTTTGCCGAGATATTTTTCCCACATTTCCGCGTCGTACATCCAGAACGACGGCGAGAACGCGCCGGCAGTGCCGAACTTCTCGGGGTATTCCGCGGCGATATAGAAGCATTCCATGCCGCCGAGAGACGCGCCTGTCACCGCAGTGTGGAGCGCGTCGGTGTATACGTTGTAATTCTTCTGAACATAAGGAACGAGCGTGTTCGCCACAAAGTCCGCGAACTTCGTGCCGTCTGTTCCCTCTTCCTCAAAATCTGTGTTGTCCCTCGGGACGCCGATGTTCGGAACAAGCTCAAAATCGCGCTTGCCGATGTTCTCTATCGCTACAACTATCGCCTTATAGCCCGTCGACGCCGTCATAGCCTTGACCTGCTCCGTGGCAAACGAGCTTCCGCTCAGCTCCTGCGCGTACACGTCGGAAAGAAGCACGTTCTCTCCGTCGAGAATATAAATCGTGGAATATTTGTCGACGGAGGTCGCGTCGTAATCCCCGGGCTTCCAGATGTGAACGAGCTTGTCGTAATCTATGCAGGTGAGAGTTACATCGTCAAACTCCGGTTCAAAATCGACCTCCTGACCCTGAGTGTACGGAATGAGCAGATCGTCCTTCTGGTACCAGCCGCTGACGCACTTGTTGAACGCGAACTGACTGAAAGCGGGTCTGTCGGGCTCTTTTCCGTCGCAGATGACGTAAGCCATATTGTAGACGGAGGTATCGCCCTCGCAGGAGAAGGTCACGGAATCGCTGTCCTCGCTCACCTTTTTCATTTCAACGTCCTCGCTCTTGCCGCTGCCGCTGTTGAAGAAGTTCGCCACAGCCTTTTTGCTCTTCGCGCTGTCCCTGAAATACAGGGTGTGAACCGGGCTGTCGTCAGCATTTTTAGCCTCTGTCGCCGAGACCGCCGCTGTACCGCCGTCAGATTCGGACTGAGTTTGCGTTCCGCAAGCCGAAAGCAGCGCGGTTATCATTGCCGCCGATAATAATATTGATAATACTTTTTTCATTGTACAGGCTCCCTTTCTCGTTTTTACAGCAATGCCGCCTCAACGCCTGTTTCACTTCTGATCGCGCTGTCCGTTTTTCCGTTCCACAGCACCTCGTACAGACGGCTGCCGTATTTCACGGTTTTCATTCTGTTCAAAGCCCTGCACAGCGGGTCTGCGTCAGCACCTCCCCAAAGCAGCAGCTCAAACCCGCTCTCATACGCGGCGGACAAGAGAAAACGTCTGCACAGTTCCGCGTCGTTACCGCGCACATACAGATTTGAGATCACGCCGCTTCTGATGATTTCTCCCGCCTTTGGAAATGACGGATAGCCAAGCAATGCCGTCGGAAGGTGTGAAACGAGCTTATATACTCCGTTGTAAGAGCACATTTTATAATACTTTGTCCGGCTCTGGTCGCCGATAAAGCAGCAGGCGATTATCTCTCCGTCGCCGCCGCGCACACAGTAAAAATCCTTTTTGCCGAAGCCTTGATAATCGGGATTGCACGGAGTCAGATCTCTGTTCGCAAAATGCGTTTTCATCAGCACATCAAAACCATGCGTATTGTTCTTCTCGACCTCGATCAGCCTTTTTCCTCTGCCCATGCAATAGGTCGTGTAATGCCCGAGATAGCGGTACTCGGGCATGTTTTTGCGCCGTTTTTCGAGCATTTTTATCACTCCGGTGTTGCCGTCGAGGATAGTCGTGTATGTCGCGGCGCAGTCAGACACCAGCTCGCCCATTATTTTGTAGGCGCGCTGAATGAACGTCAGCCTGCCGCGGTAGTCATGATGGATTTTCAGCCCGGTCAAATAGGCGCATTTTGAAGCATCACCGCCCAAATATTCCGTCCTCACCACAGCTCCGCCGACCGCGATAAGCCTGTTTTCCTGTGTGTCCTCGGCGACAAGGATATACGCTCCGTCCCCGTCGGCTTCAAACGACTCAAGCGGCTGCTCTCCGCGCAAAAACTGAACGTTCATTCCGCCCGCGAAGCTTCCGCTTTCAAATATTTCGCGGATTCCCTCGTTATCTGAGGAGTCAGCGAGCCGCAGAAGGTATTTTCCGTATCGCTCACTTTGGAAGCTCATCTAAGTTCTCTCCTATCGGCACATTCATCTTTTGGTCGACCTCGCCGCCGATGCGCAGGTTCATGCCCCAGAATAAGCCCCACAGCAGCGGACTTGTCCGTCCGAGCGACGCAAAGCCGCGGCTCATCACCGTCCCAAAGGACGAGAATTCCTTTCTCGCGTCTCTGCAAGCCCTGCTGAGTCCCTCGGGGCTTATTTTTTTCGGTACAAACGACAGCTCGCCGTAGTTGTAGCCATCGGCAAGCCACCACTT
>NZ_JAHLQB010000052.1 GCF_018918205.1 Lachnoclostridium sp. MSJ-17
CCTGTAGTCCGCGACTTAATCGTTGACCGCAGCGTTATGAGGGAAAACCTGATTGCGATACACAACTGGCTCGAGTCAGAAGCAAGTCAAAGCGAAAAAAACATTGACCTTGCCTACGATGCGTCAAGGTGTATTCAATGTGGCTGCTGCCTTGATGTATGCCCGATTTTTACGGCAGGTGAGAGCTTTTTTGGCGCGGCGGCGTTTGTTCCTGCTTCAAGAATCCTTTCGCAGCTCCCGAAAGGTAAAAAATACGATTTAGTGAATGAATACGGAAAGCATATATACAGCGGCTGCGGCAAATCGCTGTCCTGTCACAATATTTGCCCTGTCGGAATCGACGTTGAACACAAGCTGAGCAATTCAAACGCGGTTGCGGTTTGGAAGCGGTTTTTCAAATAATAAAGGCTGTGCGTGTATAACACAGTCTTATGTTCCTCAATTTAATTTGCCCAAGCTAACTGAGTTGCGGAAAGGTTTCAAAGTCGGGCACAATGAACTTGCAAGCGGCGCGACGATATGATAAGATGATAATGTAGATTAACCCTGACAGAACCGCAAAAACAAACGAAAAGGAGAGAGAACATGAAGAAAAGCCGAAAGCTCAGCGCAGTTTTGCTTGCGGCAGTGATGCTAATGACAATTTCCTCAGTTTCTGCCGGAGCGATGACTGTTGTCAGAGACGGCAAGGAGTATACTCTGGAAACACACACGCCTACTACGGGCGACGTACACGTGCTGATGGTCAGGCTCGGATTTGCCGATTACGGAGTTGATGACGCGGAAAATCCCGCGGTCAGCGAGCAAACTCTGTTGTCTTATTTTGACGGCAGCGAGGACAGCGTGAACGCCTATTACGAGGTCTCGTCATACGGTCAGTTTCATTTGCACTGTGACGAGGTTTTCACCTACACAGCACCGCTTGTACGCGCCGAGTATGACAGAGAGAACCGCAGCGCATCATCCTCGCCGGAAGGTTTGATCGCGGAATCGCTGACGTCGCTTAAAGATCAGATCGATTTTGACAAGTACGACAGCAACAACGACGGCTATCTTGATGTTGTCTGCTTTAACTATGCCGGACCCACGGGAGCATGGAACAGCACATGGTGGCCGTATGTCGACAGCGCTGATATTACGGTCGAAAACAAAAAAATTGAAAAATACGCCTTCCTTAAGGAAGGCGCCGGCACTATGAAACACGAATTCGGTCATATTTTCGGAGCTCCCGACTACTATTCCGACAGCGACACCCATGAAGCCACCATTGCGACCTTTGACATGATGTGCAATAGCAGTTCAGACCATAACGGCTTTACAAAATGGCTTTTCGGCTGGCTTTCAAACGACGATATCGCCTATGTAAGCAAGGCAACAGGTGATACGACCGTTTCGCTGGCGCCGTTTGAAACCTCGCTGGGAGACGGCAAGAAAATCGCCGTTGTCGCGCCTGCTATCGACGAACAGACGCCCCTGCTCAGCGAATATTTCATTGTGGAATACGACACCGGCACCGCCAATAACAAACAGACATTTGAAAACTTCAGCTACAGCCCGGGATTCCGCATTTTTCACGTCAATGCAAAAGCGGGGTATGACGATACGGAACTCTATGCGCATTTATTGTCTTCCAACAACAGCTTGAGGCTCAATCTGATCCACAATGTCAAAAACGAGATGAAGGATCCCGATGGATGGGTATTTCAGGATATGTTTTTCCGCGAAGGCGATTCTCTTACGCCGTTGGATTACCCGAACACCGGTTTGACTGTCGACAACATTTACAACGGCAGCTTTACGGGTATAAGCTTCACCGATTTTGTCACGGGCGATAATCCGTCCTTCCGCGTCAGCTTTTCCGACGAACAGGTGCATCAGCCCGATCCGACTTTATCGCTGACTGTTAACAGCCTGAATGCCGACATACGGATGACGATCTATTCGGACAAGCCGATAGTTCAGAGAAGCAGAGATTCCGAACAATATGAGGAGCCGTACCTGATCGACTCCGCCGGCAACAAGCTCACGCTTGATGTGATGCCGATAGAAAACAGCGTATTCAGCTATAAGCTGAGCTACACCAAAAAAAATCCGCCCGTTTCGCCTGAAACGGAATACACGCTTGTTATCCCTGATGGATACTTTATTACGGGCTATGCGCAGGATGTTCCCGAATTTCGCCAAACGCTGATCACCGAAAAGTTTTTGGGACTGACATTTTTAGAGTATTACGCTTTGGATATCGACAGATGTGTCTCCAATATTTTTGCGGCGTTAGACAACAGCTACGGCAGGATCGAGCTTTTTGCCGACAGCCGAAAAGCCGAGTTCACAGAATACAACCTTAGCGGTAAGGCGGTTTTCCGCAATACATTTGACATGCCCGACGTGCTTGGAGAGGAAGAACGGCCGCTAAACTGCCGCGTGTTCCGCCTGAACGACGGCAATTATTCCTTGTGTATCACAACCGGCGTCACCAACTACTTTATAAAAATCGACAGGTACGGAAAAGCTCTGAGCGAGATCTTTACCCTCGGCGATGATGCGGTGGACATCTATATTCAAAATGTAAGCCGCATCGAATTTGAACCGTATAAGAACGGCATTTGCAAGCTGATGAAATTCTCTGGTGATAGGTCGGCAGTCTTGCTGACAATCGATTTTGAGAACGCTCCCAAAATCACCCCGGTTAATTACTTTGAAGCCTATTTCCCGCTTGACAGCAATTCGTATCTGCGCAGACAGTTCATTGAAGACGATATTTATTTGTGCCTTTATAACAGCTCTGACGAAGTTGTCGCAGACATACTTCTTGACGACAGCTTCATGGGCGCTTATACGGAAAACGGTAATATCAAAATACTGTTCAAGCATACCGAAATGACCGCCGACTATAATTCTATCAAATCCTATTATTTTGCCATATACGACAGCAGCGGCAGCCTTTTGGCAAAAGAGGTTCTCAGCGACAGCGCCGCTGAGAATATAAAAAATATTTATACCAACAGCATTGTCGTCACAGACAGCGGATACTACCTCAGCTATAATGAATGGGGTTCGAAGGAAACAAAAGTGTACGTTTTTGACAGCGATTGGAATATGCTCGGAGAGATCAAAGCAGACAGCAAAACTACGCTGCTCTTCACGGGTAACAGCGGAATAGTTATCCGCTCGCTAAAAGTTGCCGCAGACGACGTTCCGTCATTCTCTGTTTCCCGCTTGAGCCTCGTTGAACCGGAAATCATTCCCACGCCTGTTCTCGGCGACGCAAACGGCGACGGCAAGGTCAATATCAGCGACGTAACGGCGCTCCAGCGCAAGCTTGCGCAATATGACGTGCCCGATTTGAATGAGTTGGCAGCGGATATCGACGGCAGCGGACTGAACGTAAACGACGCGACGCTGATCCAAAAGTATCTTGCGGAAATTGACACCGAATATACTATCGGCGAAAAAGTCGAATAGCATTTGCCCGACATTAAAGCGCACCGAGTATCACGGCTCCGGCTTGCGGAGCTTGAAACCGGATATCCGAAATATTTGTAGTGAGTTTTTTTAAAAAAATAAACAGAGCAGGATTTCAAAATGTGATCCTGCTCTGTTTTTTATCGTTACGCCTGTTCTTTTTTCTGTCTGTAATCCTCGAGCGCCGCCTGAATCGCTTCTTCCGCGAGTACGGAACAGTGCATTTTGTATGCAGGCAAGCCGTCGAGCGCTTCTGCTACAGCTTTGTTGGTGAGCTGCATTGCGTCCTCAACGCTCGCGCCCTTGATAAGCTCGGTTGCCATTGAGCTTGACGCAATCGCGCTTGCGCAGCCAAAGGTTTCAAACTTAACGTCGGTTATTACATCGTCGTCAATTTTCAGATACATCTTCATGATGTCGCCGCATTTTGCATTTCCGACTTCTCCTATGCCGTCCGCGTCCTCAATAACACCGAGGTTGCGCGGTTTCAAAAAGTGATCCATTACCTTATCGCTGTATAATGCCATTTTTGTTTCCTCCTATTTCAAAATAAAGTCCTTTTTGCCTTCAGTCAGGTCGCGCCAAACAGGGGAGAAGCTCCTCAGATGAGCTACTACCTCTTTAACGGATTCAATTATATAATCCGCCTGTTCTTTCGTTATATCCTCGCCGATGCTCAGTCTTAACGAGCCGTGCGCCACATCATGGATTCTTCCGATAGAAAGCAAAACATGGCTCGGATCAAGCGCGCCCGAGGTGCAGGCGCTGCCCGATGACGCGGAAATACCCTTTTGGTCAAGCAGGAGCAAAATTCCTTCGCCCTCGATTCCCTCAAAGCTGAAATTGATGTTGCCGGCAAGTCTTTGCTTCGCGTCGCCGTTTAGAGCGCTGTGCGGGATTTCGGATAAGCCTTTTATAATATAGTCGCGGATTTCCGTTAAATGCGCGTTGTTCTTCTCTATGTTCGCGACTGCTTCGTTAAGTGCGGCAGCCATTGCCATAATTCCGGGCAGGTTCTCGGTTCCCGCACGTTTGCCGCGTTCCTGAGCGCCGCCTTCAATCAGGTTCTGCAGAATTATTCCCTTCCGAGCGTACAAAAAGCCTACGCCCTTTGGACCGTGGAACTTATGCGCAGAGGCGGAGAGCATGTCGATGTTCTGCGCCTTTACATCAATAGGAAGATGTCCGACTGCCTGAACAGCGTCGGTGTGGAACAGTACTCCGTGCTTTTTGCAAATCGCGCCGATTTCCGCTATGGGCTGAATGGTGCCGATCTCGTTGTTGGCGGTCATTATCGTGACAAGGCAGGTGTCCTCGCGAAGTGCTGCTTCAAGCTCGTCCAAACGAATGATTCCGTTTTCGTGAACGGGCAGGAGCGTGATCTCAAAGCCGTTCTTTTCAAGCTTGCTGAGCGTGTGAAGAATCGCGTGGTGCTCAAACGCGCTCGAGATAATATGCTTCTTTCCGTTTTTCTTGCCGTTAAGCGCGGCAGTCAAAAGCGCCTGATTGTCCGCCTCGCTTCCTCCCGAGGTGAAGATTATCTCACGCGGGCTTGCGTTGATGACGGCGGCGATTTCCTCACGCGCGATTTCAAGCTTTTCCTTTGCCTTCTGACCAATGGTGTACAGGCTCGACGGATTGCCGTACCAGTTGCGCACACAGTCGGTCATTGCGTCGATCGCCGCTTCGCTCATTTTTGTGGTGGCGGCGTTGTCTGCGTATATCTGCATACTTTCAACTCCTTAAACTCAATGATTCTATTATAATCATATACACCTACCGTGTCAATAGGTAAAAGCAAATTAGTCTTGTTTTTGTTACAAAAACCCCTCTATACCTCTTGACAAACAATACTATGCGTGATATAGTATTATCAGAGAGGAGGTATTGCCTTTGGATACGCAATTAAAACGAGGATTGTTTGAAATCTGCGTCTTAGCGGCGATCAGGGACGAGGATTCCTACGGATATCGAATTATCAAGACAATAAAGCCCTATATCGACATCTCTGAATCCACTCTGTATCCGATATTGCGCAGACTCGAGGCTTCGGGACTGATCTCCGTCCGTTCCTCGGAGCACAATGGCAGACTGCGAAAATACTATCACATCAATCAGGCAGGAAAAGAGCGACTTTGTGCCTTCTCTGAGGAATGGCGTGAAATCAGCGCAATTTATCAATTTGTTACAAGGGAGGCAAACTCAAATGAGCACGATTCAAATGAACAAAGCTGAATTTATGAACGACCTTTCACAAAAGCTCGACAAGCTGACGGACGCGGACCGGGAGGAATACATGTCGTTCTTCTCGGAGCTGATCGACGACAAAATCGAGGAAGGTTTGGCAGAAGCATCGGTGGTAGAGTCTCTGGGAGATACAGAGCAGCTTGCAGAGAAAATTCTGACCTCGGTTCCCGTTGAGCTTTCCCCTGAAACGGAGTACGTTGAAGATCATTCGGTCATAGACTGCACAAACCGCTACCTTGACGGTGAGAAGGTTTTTCACTTTACAATAAAAGTCCCGCGCGGTACGAATTTGCGCGATGTCATCATAGAAATCACGCGCGACTACAGCGGAACGACGCTGTTTTACACCAACCTGAAATACTTAGGCGAATCTGAGCCGCAGCAAACCTCAGTTGCGCTTGAACGCACCGACAGCATGTCCGATTACTACGAGTGTATTACAAAGACTTTTGACGAGGCGGGAACCGGAATAAGGCTGTACCTCACCACAGAACACGGAAATTACATGGCGACAGATATCTCCAACAGAAGCACGGCTAAGGGAAACGGATATTGGCTCAGCGCCTGAGAGAATGACTTGATAGCCTTGATTTTTTCATTGCTCCTATGTTATAATATTATTGAAAATATTGCTTTCTCCGTTAATTTGAACGGCGGGGTAGAACGATTCTTTGCGAACGGGAGCGTGAAAAAAACATGATTTCATCAAAAGGACGGTATGCGCTGCGTGTTATGATTGACCTTGCGCGGCAGAACAGCGACGGCTATGTGCCGCTCAAAGAGATCGCCGAGCGGCAGAAAATTTCAAAAAAGTATCTTGAAATAATCGCAAAGGAGCTTGTCAATGCAAAGCTGCTCAAGGGCGTGAGCGGAAAAGGCGGCGGTTATAAGCTCAGCCGCAAGCCCGAGGAGTACCCTGTAGGCGAAATTCTGGACGTTATGGAAAACTCTATGGCGGTAGTTTCCTGCCTTGAAAACGGCGCTGAGGAATGCCCCAGAGCCGCCGAATGCGACACTCTCCCGATGTGGTCGGAGCTGAATCAGCTTATCCATGATTTTCTGTACAATAAAAAATTATCAGACCTGATCTAAAATCAGCCCTCTTTCTCAAAACTCTGAGAAAGAGGGTTTTTGATTTCCTATAAAACCGCGAAAGGCCCAGCTGTAATAAATCGAATCTGACATACGATTATCCGTCGATGCTGCTTGAAATTTTTGAAAAAGAGTAATACAATAAATATAGAGCAAAAGTTCCTCGCGAAAGAACAGCGAAGATACAGAAAAACATGCCGGGCAGCGACGCGTCAGGCATTGCGGAAAAGACAGGGGTCGAAGTGAGGTTTTCACGATGAACAAGACGGACTTTATCAATAAACTGAACGCAGGTTTTTTTGATGAAAAGCTTTCCGTTCTTTACGGACGAGCGAATCAAGCTGTTGAAAGGCAGAGAGAGCGGTACAAAAATGCTGTCGGACGGTTTTCGGAGCTGTTCCCGAAATATGAGGATATCCATGTGTTTTCCGCGCCCGGAAGGACGGAAATCGGCGGCAACCATACCGACCATCAGCACGGCTGTGCATTAGCTGCGGCGGTCAATCTCGATATCATCGCCGTTGTCGCTTTCCGTGAGGAGCGAACAATACACTTCTTCTCAGAGGGATATGGAATGATAAAAGCCGATCTTGACGACCTCTCCGTTCACGAGGAAGAATACGGAACATCAAAAGCCCTGATCTGCGGTATCGCAGCGCGTTTTGAAAAAACAGGCGTGAGTATCGGCGGCTTCGACGCCTATTCCGTGTCGGACGTTCTCGGAGGCAGCGGGCTTTCATCATCGGCGGCGTTTGAAACGCTCGTCGGCTCAATTATTGATATTCACTATAACGATTGCCGCGCCGGAGAGTTAGAAATCGCCAAAACAGGTCAGTTCGCCGAGAATGTTTACTTCGGCAAGGGCAGTGGACTTCTCGATCAGACCGTTTGCTCCGTTGGCGGTTTTGTGTTTATTGATTTTGAGGACACAGAAAATCCGCGCGTCGAAAAGTACAATTTTGATTTCGAAGCAGCGGGCTACAACCTCTGCGTTACAGATACAAAGGGCAGCCACAGCGATTTGACCGGCGATTATATCTCGGTGCCGGGTGAAATGAAGCGAGTCGCTGAATTTTTCGGCAAAAGCGTTTTGCGTGAGGTCGATGAGAAGCAGTTTTTTGACTCACTGCCGCTGCTACGCGGTAAAATGACAGACCGCGAAATCCTCAGAGCCGCGCATTTTTTCGGTGAAAACAAGCGCGCGGTCGCGGAAGCGGAAGCGCTTGATAATAACGACATTGAGCGGTTCTTTGAGCTGTACCGACTGTCGGCGCGCTCGTCGGCGGAATATTTGCAGAACCTATACTCCGTTTCAAAGCCGCTTGAGCAGGGGATACCGCTTGCGATAATGGCGAGCAGGCGAGTTCTCGGAGAAAACGCCCCGGTCAGAGTCCATGGCGGAGGATTCGCGGGGACGATACAAGCCTTTGTTCCGCTTGAAAAAACAGAAGAATACGTCGAGAAAATGAACACGCTGTTCGGCGACGGCAGCTGTTATGTGCTCAGGGTGCGACCCGTAGGAGGTATTGAACTGAAATGATTTACGCTGATATTAAAAGACTTATCGAATATTCTGTTAAAAACGGACTGATCGAGCGCGACGACGAGCTTGTCGTCAGAAATATGCTTATGGACGCGCTTCACGTTTACGACTGGCAGGACGAAAAAACAGAAAACGGAGAAATGACGATCGACGAGATCCTGCTTCCGTTTCTCGATTACGCCTGCGCAAACGGCGTTATCGAGGACACTGCAGCCAACCGCGATCTATTCGACACAAAGCTTATGGGCATCGTAACGCCTATGCCGCGCGAGGTAAAACGGGAGTTTTATGAACTGCATTCAAAATCTCCGCTTGAAGCGACCGAGTGGTACTATTCGTTCAGCCAAAAGCTGAATTATGTCCGCGCCGGAAGGATAGCAAAGGACATCCGCTGGAAATATCCCTGCGAGTACGGCACTCTCGACATCACGATCAACCGCTCAAAGCCCGAAAAGGATCCGCGTGACATCGCGAAAGCCCGTCAGAGCGCAGCGGCAAAATATCCGCAGTGTCAGCTTTGCGCGGAAAATATGGGATTTGCCGGAAACCCGAATCACCCGGCACGGCAAAATCTTCGTCCTGTCCCGGTCAAAATCAACGGCGAAAGCTGGTATTTGCAGTACTCTCCCTACGGCTATTACAACGAGCACTGCATCGTGTTCAACGAGCGCCACATTCCGATGGTTATCGACGACGCGGTTTTTAAGAAGCTGTTCGACTTTGTCGCGCTGCTGCCGCATTATTTTGTTGGTTCCAACGCTGATTTGCCGATCGTCGGCGGCTCTATCCTCAGCCACGAGCATTTTCAGGGCGGCAATTACCGCTTTGCTATGGCTGACGCAAAATCAGAGCATATTTTTCAGTTAAAGAATTATCAGACGGTTTCAGCCGGAATAATAAAATGGCCGATGTCGGTGATACGTCTCGAGAGCGAGAACAAGGACGAGCTAGGTCAGGCGTGCGCTTATGTGCTGAAAAAATGGCGCGGCTACTCTGACGAAATAGCAGGTATCTACGCCGAGACCGATGGCACACCGCATAACACTATCACGCCTATCGTCAGAAAAAACGGCAGTCTGTTCCAGTGCGATCTGGTTTTAAGAAACAACCTCACCTCCGAGGAACGCCCTCTCGGTATCTTTCATCCCAATCCGTCGCTGCACCACATTAAAAAGGAAAACATCGGCTTGATTGAGGTTATGGGTCTTGCGGTTCTGCCAGCGAGACTTGCAGAGGAGCTGGGCGAGGTTGAAAAGGTGCTGCTGAGCGGCGGAAATCTTGCGGACAATCCGCTCACAGCGGCGCATGCGGACTGGGCGGAATCAGTCAGATCTCGTCATCCCGAGCTTAACGCGGAAAACGCCGCGGAGATCATCCGCAGCGAAGTAGGGGCAGTATTTGAGCAGGTGCTCTGCGACGCCGGCGTTTTCAAGCGCGACAGCGAGGGCAAGGCAGCCTTTATTCGCTTTGTTCATGCATTACTTGAGTGAAAGCATACGCAGAAAACAGAACAGCACCGCAAACTGTGCGGTGCTGCCTATACTATACTAATTAAATAGAATCAAAATTCTCCATTGCATCAAGACCTGTCTGACCTGTTCTCACCTTGACGACATCTTCAACGTCGTAAACGAAGATTTTGCCGTCGCCGATGTGACCGGTGTAGAGGGTCTTTTTTGCCGCCTCGATTACCTTGCCGACGGGTACGGTGCAGACAACGATGTCAACCTGTACCTTCGGAAGCAGATTTGCTTCGATCTGTACGCCGCGGTAATACTCGGGCTTGCCCTTCTGCGTGCCGCAGCCGAGAACGTGGGTTACAGTCATGCCGGTGATGCCGATGTCCATCATAGCGTTCTTGAGCGCTTCAAGACGGGCTTCCTTGCATACGATCTCAACCTTGCTGATCTTCGGTCTGCCCTCGTCAAATACGGGAACCTTCTTAACGGGAATAGCCTCGGCAACAGGAGCGTCACCGCTGACAAGAACGGGAGCCGCAACGCCTTCCTCGACATATTCGGGAACCATTGAGAAGCCGGCGTAAGCGGAAGGCATGCCGTGCTCTGTAGCGTCAAGACCGGTCATTTCTTCCTCACGCGATACGCGGAGACCGAAAATCTTCTTGATGAGGAGGAATACGCAGATCATTGTTACAACTGTCCATGCAGCTACGCTCGCAAAGCCGATGAACTGCAAGCCGAGCAGCTCAAAGCCGCCGCCGTAGAAAAGACCGGTAAGCTTTGTGCCTGCGGAGTTTGCGACAGCATAGCCGGGAGCGGAGTCCGTAGCGAACAGACCGACCGCGAGAGTACCCCAGATACCGTTCATCATGTGAACCGCAACAGCACCGACAGGGTCGTCAATGCGAAGCTTGTAGTCGAGCAGCCATACGCCGAATACTACGAGCAGACCTGCGACCGCGCCGATGATGACCGCGCCGAAGGCGTCGGTAACATCGCAGCCCGCGGTGATCGCTACAAGTCCGGCGAGGGAAGCATTCAGACACATACTTACGTCGGGCTTGCCGTACTTGATCCATGTGAAGATCATGCAGACAACAGTCGCAATCGCGGGAGCAACGGTAGTTGTCAGGAAGATAGAAGCGAGCTGATCTACAGATGTAGCCGCCGCGCCGTTAAAGCCGTACCAGCCGAGCCAGAGGATAAATACGCCCAGAGCGCCGAGCGCGATGTTGTGACCGGGAAATGCGCCGACCTTGACGCTGCCGTCCTTCTGCTTCTTGAATTTGCCGATACGCGCGCCGAGGATCTTCGCGCCGATGAGAGCGGAGATACCGCCGACCATGTGGATAGCGCAGGAGCCTGCGAAATCGTGGAAGCCGAGTCCGCTCAGCCAGCCGCCGCCCCAGATCCAGTGCGCCTCGATCGGGTAGATCACAGCGGAGATAACGCCGGAATATACGCAGTAGGACAGGAACTTTGTACGCTCAGCCATCGCGCCTGATACGATAGTCGCTGTGGTCGCGCAGAACACGAGGTTGAATACGAAGCTCGAGAAATTGAAGCTTGAATAAGCGGTGAAGATGTCAAAACCGGGTTTGCCGATGATTCCGACCAGATCCTCACCCATCAGCAGACCGAAGCCGATAAGAATAAAGGTAACGGTGCCGATACAGAAGTCCATCAGGTTCTTCATGATGATGTTGCCGGTGTTTTTCGCTCTGGTAAAGCCTGCCTCGACCATCGCGAAGCCCGCCTGCATCCAGAACACCAGCGCCGCGCCGATCAGGAACCAGACGGCGAACAGCTGTTCATTTGTCATTTGAGCTACCAGCTCTCTAACAGTTTCATTCATATAGATTACTCCTTAAATTTTATTTACATGACACAACGGCACGAGATTCCGAAGAATCAACGCGCCGTTGCGTTGTCATATGTTAGCCTATCGGGTGATAGCGAGTTCTGACCCGCCGTTTTGCAAGGTTACCGAAACAGAAAACCTCACAAAAGGCGGAGTTGGATGCAACGTCACGTTGCCGCCGTTGCGTTGTCATATGTTAGCCTATCGGGTGATAGCAGGTAAAAATGAGAATTGAAAATCGGAACAATAATGTTCTTCCCTCCGCTTTCAATTCATTCATACTCCGAACAAAAGCTCGGTGTAGCTCGGGTACGGCCAGAAGTCAGACGCTGTGCGGGTCTCCATTTCGTCGCCTACAGCGCGAAGCGCTTCCATCTTTTCAAATACCTTATTTCTGTATGCGAACGCCTTCTCCTGATTGTCCTCGATCTCGGCAGCCGCTTTTGTCTCATTTTCAAGCTCGTCGGTGAGGATCGTGAACTGCTCGAGCTGTTCGGTCAGACTGTTGATAAGCTTGAGCTCGACGTTGACCGAGATGGATTCCGACAAAGCCTTCTTTGCGAGAGCCGTGTCTGTCAGCTCGCGTACAAATGATGATACGGCGGGCGTGATGTTCTTTCTCGCCATGTCGACCATCGTGAGAGCCTCGATGTTGAGCTGCTTGCAGTAGGTCTCGAGGTCGATCTCGTAACGCGCGTGCATCTCGTCAGCGGAGATAATGTTGTTGCTGACAAAGAGATTAACGTTCTTTTCGTCAAGGAAGTGAGCGAGCGCCTCGGGAAGTGATTTCAGGTTATAAAGTCCTCTGCGTTCGGCTTCCTCGACCCACTCTGCGGAGTAGTTGTCGCCGTTGAAGATGATTCTCTGATGAGCGGTAAAGGTGTCCTTGATAAGCGCCTTGAGTGCCGCGTCAAGATCCTCGGCGTCCTTGAGAGCCTCGTAGAACTGACTGAGCTCCTCGGCGACCATGGTGTTGAGCATGTAGTTGGGGCAGGCGATGTTCAGCGCGGAACCGAGAGCGCGGAACTCAAACTTGTTGCCCGTGAACGCGAACGGAGATGTGCGGTTACGGTCTGAATTGTCCTTCTTGAAGTCAGCCAGCACGTCAACTCCGGTGTGCATACGCTCCTTGCCGTGGCTCTTGTAGTCGTCGCCGTTGATAACGGAGCGGACAAGCGCGTCCAGATCGTCGCCGAGATACATTGAAATGATCGCGGGCGGAGCCTCGTTTGCGCCGAGACGGTGGTCGTTGCCGGCGGAGGCTACGGTGATGCGGAGCAGATCCTGATACTCGTCAACCGCCTTGACAACAGCCGCGAGAAAGAGCTGGAACTGATAGTTAGTCTCGGGATTCTTGCCGGGTGAGAGGAGGTTTTCGCCTGTATTGGTTGAAATCGACCAGTTGTTATGCTTGCCGGAGCCGTTTACGCCCTTGAAGGGCTTCTCGTGGAGCAGACAGACGAGGTTGTGCTTTTCGGCGACCTTCTGCATGATTTCCATTGTCAGCTCGTTGTGGTCGGTTGCAATGTTGGAGGTCGAGAAGATCGGAGCAAGCTCATGCTGTGCAGGTGCGACCTCGTTGTGCTTTGTCTTTGCGAGAACGCCGAGCTTCCAGAGCTCCTCGTCGAGATCCTTCATGTAAGCCGCGACTCTCGTTTTGATCGAGCCGAAGTAGTGATCCTCAAGCTCCTGACCTTTGGGAGCCATTGCGCCGAACAGCGTTCTGCCGCAGAGCTTCAGATCCTCTCGCTGCTCGTACAGATCCTTGTCAACCAAAAAGTATTCCTGTTCGGGGCCGACGGTAGTCGCGACGCGCTTTACGTCGGTTTTGCCGAGAAGATGAAGCACCTTCACAGCCTCTGCGCTCAGACGCTCCATGGAACGGAGCAGCGGAGTCTTTTTGTCGAGCACCTCTCCGGTGTAGGAGCAGAATGCCGTCGGGATATATAATGAACCGTCGCGCACAAACGCGGGTGAAGTCGGGTCCCATGTGGTGTAGCCGCGAGCTTCAAAGGTCGCTCTGATGCCGCCGGAGGGGAATGACGACGCATCGGGTTCACCCTTGATCAGCTCCTTGCCTGAGAACTCCATGATGACTCCGTCGCCGTGGGGCGTGATGAAGCTGTCGTGCTTCTCGGCGGTAACGCCGGTCATAGGCTGGAACCAGTGTGTGAAGTGTGTGCATCCGAGCTCGACCGCCCAGTCCTTCATCGCGTTGGCGACGACGTTAGCAACGCCCTCGTCAAGGGGCTCGCCGTTCTCAACGGTCTTTTTAAGAGCCTTATATGTCGCCTTGGGCAGGCGCTCCTGCATTACCTTGTCGTTGAATACCATGCTGCCGAACATTTCGGGAACCTTACTCATAATTATCTCTCCTTTGATTGCTTTGGCAACAAAAAAGGCGCCGATGGCTTTTGTGCCATCAGCGCCCTTGCTGTGTCATTGCCGTTATTATAGCGCCTTGAAATGGATTTGTCAAGCACTTTTGCAATATTTTTTTTATTTCTTGCAAAAAATGGATTATTTAACCATTTTGACTAAAGTATTTCGCGAATTTCTGAAATATCTCTCCGAAAAAATGCAAGTTGGCTATTGACAACAGCATACAGCGGTATTATAATGGTACACATGATGGATTTTGCAGGAATGCGATTCACGACTTGCAGAATTAGAAAGGATTGATTTTATGTCCCATGCAGATGAACAACCTGCTCAGAGAGAAAATATGATTAAAGACTCTCTTTACTCACCCGCCTTCGAGCACGACAACTGCGGTATCGGAGCGGTAGTAAATATCAAGGGTTCAAAGACTCACGCCACGGTTGAGAACGCTCTTACTATAGTAGAAACGCTCGAGCACCGCGCGGGCAAGGACGCCGAGGGAAAGACCGGCGACGGCGTGGGTATACTTTTGCAGATTTCGCATAAGTTCTTCTCAAAAACTGCAAAATCACTGAATATTCCTATCCGCGGCGAACGCGACTACGCCGTAGGCATGTTTTTCTTCCCGCAAAACGAGCTCAGACGCAACCAAGCGCGCAAGATGTTTGAGATCATCGCCGAAAAGGAAGGCTTGAAGGTTCTCGGCTGGCGCGAGGTTCCGTCGAACCCGTCGGTACTCGGTGCGAAGGCTCTCGAATGTATGCCGAATATCCAGCAGTGCTTCATCGACCGTCCTGAGGGTGTAAAGCGCGGTATCGACTTTGACCGCAGGCTCTATGTCGCGAGAAGATTTTTTGAGCAGAGCAACGAGGACACCTACGTTGTTTCGCTCTCAAGCCGCACTATCGTATATAAAGGCATGTTCCTTGTCGGCGACTTGCGCCGCTTTTTCACGGATTTGCAGGATAAGGACTACGAATCCGCCATTGCTCTGGTTCATTCGCGCTTTTCAACCAACACCTTCCCGAGCTGGCAGAAGGCTCACCCGAACCGAATGATCGTCCACAACGGCGAGATAAACACTATCCGCGGCAATGCCGACAAGATGCTCGCGCGTGAGGAAACAATGCAGAGCGAGCACCTTATGGGCGACTTCGACAAGGTTCTTCCCGTTGTAAATCCCGAGGGCAGTGATTCCGCAAGGCTCGACAACACCCTCGAATTCCTCGTTATGAGCGGTATGGATCTGCCGCTCGCGGTTATGATAACCATTCCCGAGCCGTGGGAAAACAATCACGCAATGCCGCAGAAGGAGCGCGATTTCTATCAGTATTACGCGACAATGATGGAGCCGTGGGACGGCCCCGCGTCGATACTGTTCTCGGACGGCGATGTAATGGGAGCGGTGCTCGACCGAAACGGACTGAGACCCTCGCGCTATTATGTCACCGACGACGATAACCTGATTTTGTCCTCCGAGGTAGGCGCATTGCCCGTTCCGGCGGATAAAATCGTCAAAAAGGAACGCCTGCACCCGGGCAAAATGCTGCTCGTCGACACCGTTCAGGGAAAACTGATCGACGACGAAGAAATCAAGCTGCAGTACGCTTCACGTCAGCCCTACGGCGAATGGCTTGACGCGAATCTGACCCGTCTGAAATACCTGAAGGTGCCTAACGCGAAGGTCGAGGAGCATCCGCGCGACGAGTTGCGCAGACTCCAGAAGGCGTTCGGCTACACCTACGAGGACGCGATGACATCTATCCTGCCCATGGCTCAGAACGGCTCGGAGCCGATCGCCGCTATGGGCTGCGACAAGCCGCTCGCGGTTCTCAGCAAGCAGCCGCTGCCGCTTTTTGACTACTTCAAGCAGGTATTCGCTCAGGTCACCAATCCTCCGATCGACGCGATCAGAGAGGAAATCGTGACCTCAACCACCATATATATAGGAAAAGACGGCAATCTGCTCGAGGAGGAGCCCGGCAACTGCAAGGTTATCAAGGTCGTCAACCCGATTCTCACCTCAACGGGACTCTTAAAGCTCAAGAAAATGAAGCTCTCGGGCTTCAAGGTAGCCGTTATCCCGATGCTTTACTACAAGAACACAAAACTCTCAAAGGCTATCCGCCGCCTGTTTGTCGAGGCTGACAAGGCGTGCGCTGACGGAGCGAACATACTTATCCTCTCCGACAGGGGTGTTGACGAGAATCGTCTTGCTATTCCGTCGCTGCTCGCTGTTTCCGCACTGCACCAGCACCTTGTCGCGACAAAGAAGAGAACAGCGCTCTCTATCGTCCTTGAGAGCGGCGAACCCAGAGAGGTTCATCATTTCGCCACACTTCTCGCATACGGCGCGAGCGCTGTCAACCCGTATCTTGCTCACGAGACAATACACGAGCTGATTCAGGACGATTTGCTCGACAAGGATTACTACGCGGCTGTCAACGACTACAACGACGCGGTGCTCCACGGAATCGTAAAAATTGCGTCAAAAATGGGTATCTCGACTCTCCAGTCATATCAGGGCTCAAAGATTTTTGAGGCTGTCGGTCTGGGCAGAGAGCTTATCGACGAGTATTTCACCGGCACAGTCAGCCGTATAGGCGGCATAACCCTCGAGGACGTTGAAAACACCGTCGATTCGCTCCACACCGCCGCGTTTGACCCGCTCGGACTGAGCGTGAGCAATGAATTGCCCTCACGGGGCGGTCACAAGAGCCGCAGCGGCAAAGAGGAGCATCTCTACAATCCGCAGACCATACACGCGCTTCAATACGCGACCAAATTCAACAACTACGAGCGCTTCAAGGAATATTCAAGAATGCTGACCGAGGAAATGGATCCCGTCAGCGTGAGAGGACTGCTCGATTTCAATTTTGCCGAAACTCCTGTTCCGCTCGACGAGGTAGAGAGCGTTGACAGCATCGTAAAACGCTTCAAGTCAGGCGCGATGAGCTACGGCTCGATCTCGCAGGAGGCTCACGAGGCTCTCGCTATTGCAATGAACAAGCTCGGCGGCAAGTCGAACTCCGGCGAGGGCGGCGAAAGTCCCGAGAGGATCGCGACTAAGGGGACGGCTGAAAACCGCTGCTCGGCTATCAAGCAGGTCGCCTCAGGCCGCTTCGGCGTAACCTCGGCGTATCTCAATTCAGCCGACGAGATCCAGATAAAAATGGCTCAGGGCGCAAAACCCGGCGAGGGCGGACATCTTCCCGGCAACAAGGTCTATCCGTGGATCGCAAAGACAAGACACTCAACTCCGGGCGTTTCATTGATTTCGCCGCCGCCTCACCACGATATCTATTCGATCGAGGACTTGGCTCAGCTAATTTATGACCTGAAAAACGCCAACAAAAAGGCGCGTATCTCTGTCAAGCTCGTGTCGGAAGCCGGCGTAGGCACCGTAGCGGCGGGCGTCGCGAAGGCGGGAGCCGAGGTCATTCTGATTTCAGGCTACGACGGCGGCACCGGAGCCGCTCCGAGAAGCTCCATTTACAACGCGGGACTTCCGTGGGAGCTTGGACTTGCCGAGGCTCACCAGACGCTGATCCTCAACGGTCTGCGCGACAAGGTAATCATCGAGACCGACGGCAAGCTGATGACGGGACGCGATGTGGCGATTGCCGCGATTCTCGGCGCGGAGGAATTCGGCTTTGCGACTGCTCCGCTTGTAACCCTCGGCTGCGCTATGATGCGCGTGTGCAACCTCGATTCCTGTCCCTTCGGCGTGGCGACGCAGAATCCCGAGCTCAGGAAGCGCTTCAGGGGCAAGCCCGAGTATGTTGTCAACTTCATGCTCTTCATTGCTCAGGAGCTGCGTGAATACATGTCAAGGCTTGGCGTTCGCACAGTCGACGAGCTTGTCGGCAGAACAGATTTATTGAAGAGAAACAGCAAGGAGAGCAAAATCGACCTGTCGCTCCTGCTCAACAGCAGCTTCGCAGGCGAGAAGATCTCCTATAACAACAAGAACAAGTACGATTTCAAGCTCAGCGATACCCTCGACGAGAAGGTTATCGAAAAGAAGCTCAAAAAGGCTAAGTCTATTGAAATCGACATCAAAAATACCGACCGCTCTCTGGGTACGGCATTCGGCTCCGAGATCACGAAGAAGTACGGCGATACCCTCACTGACGACACCTACAAAATCACCTGCAACGGCTCAGGCGGTCAGAGCTTTGGCGCGTTTATCCCGAACGGTCTGACAATGGAGCTTCGCGGCGATTCAAACGACTACTTCGGCAAGGGACTTTCGGGCGGCAAGCTGATCGTATATCCGCCTAAGGGCTCCAAATTCAAGGCTGATGAGAACATCATCATCGGCAACGTAGCTCTCTACGGCGCGACGAGCGGCAAGGCATTCATCAACGGCGTGGCAGGCGAGCGATTCTGCGTGCGCAATTCCGGCGCGACTGCGGTCGTTGAGGGCGTAGGCGAGCACGGCTGCGAGTACATGACGGGCGGCAAGGTCGTCATTCTCGGAAGAACCGGCAAAAACTTCGCCGCAGGTATGTCCGGCGGCGTGGCGTATGTTCTCGATGAGCGCCACCACCTCTACAAGCGTCTCAACAAGGAGCTGGTGGAGTGCGGCGAAATAACCGAACAGCGCGATATCGACGAGCTCAGGGCGCTTATCTCAGAGCACGTTGAAGCGACAGGCTCCGAAAAGGGCAGACAGATTCTCAGTAATTTCGATGAATATCTGCCCCTGTTCAAAAAGGTTATCCCGCACGATTACAAGATGATCGTTGAAACTATCGAGCAGAACGAGCGCAGCGGCATGGACGAGGAAACGTCAAAAATCGAAGCGTTCTATCAGCTGATCCATTCAAGGTAAAAGGAGGCAAACAACATGGGAAATCCGTTTGGATTTATGGAATATGAAAGGCAGGACGCGCCTGCGGCTTCCGTTTACGAGCGCATCAAAAACTTCAACGAGTTCCACACTCCGCTCACTTTGCAGGAGCAAAAGAAGCAGGGCGAGCGTTGTATGCACTGCGGCGTGCCGTTCTGTCAGTCGGGAATGGCGCTCAGCGGAATGATCTCAGGCTGTCCGCTCAATAATTTAATTCCCGAGTGGAATAATCTCGTCAGTCTCGGAGCGTGGAAGCAGGCATACGAGAGATTAAGTCTGACAAATCCCTTCCCTGAATTCACCTCACGCGTTTGTCCCGCTCTGTGCGAAAAGGCTTGCACCTGCGGGGCAAACGGCGAGTCGGTGACAACAAGGGCGAACGAATACAGCATTATCGAAACCGCCTACCGTGATGGGTACGCAGGCGCTCAGCCGCCGAAGGTACGCACCGGCAAGAAGGTCGCGGTCATCGGCTCGGGACCCTCGGGACTCGCGGCGGCTCAGATGCTCAACCGCAGAGGTCACAGCGTGACGGTTTACGAGCGCAGCGACCGTCCGGGCGGTTTGCTGATGTACGGAATCCCGAACATGAAGCTCGAGAAGCAGATCATCGAGCGCAAGCTCAACATCATGAGCGAGGAAGGCGTGACATTTGTAACCAACACAAACGTCGGCAAGGATATTTCCGCAGAAGAATTAAAGAACAGCTACGACAGCATCATTCTCGCCTGCGGAGCCTCAAATCCGCGCGATATAAAGGTAAACGGACGTGAAGCAGAAGGGGTATACTTCGCGGTTGATTTTCTGAAATCGACCACAAAGGCTCTGCTTGACAACGGGTTGAAGGAAGGAACTTTTATATCGGCAAAGGACAAGAACGTCATCGTCATCGGCGGCGGCGATACGGGCAACGACTGCGTAGGCACCTGCGTGCGCCACGGCGCAAAGAGCGTTACTCAGCTCGAGATGATGCCCAAGCTGCCGGACGAGCGCACCGAGAGCAATCCGTGGCCTGAGTGGCCGAGGGTGTGCAAGACCGACTACGGTCAGGAGGAAGCGGCGGCAGTCTACGGCAGCGACCCGAGGGTGTATCAGACAACCGTCAAGGAGTTTTTGAAGGACGAGAACGGCAGGCTAAAGGGCGCGGTTTTCGTAAAGCTCGAGCGCGGAAAGGACGGCAGAATGACTCCCGTTGAGGGCTCAGAGAACGAGGTGCAGGCTGAGCTTGTGCTGATCGCGGCGGGCTTCCTCGGCAGCGAGAGCTATGTTTCACAGGCGTTCGGAGTTGAGCTGAACGCGCGCACAAACGTCGCGACAGAGCAGAGCTCGCACCGCACAAATGTTGAGAACATATACACCGCCGGCGATATGCACATCGGTCAGTCGCTTGTTGTACGCGCTATCCGCGAGGGAATCGACTGCGCCCGCGAGGTTGACAGAGACCTGATGGGTTACACGAATCTGTGAGGAAAAATATTATGACGAAATATATATTTGTAACAGGCGGCGTCGTGTCGGGACTCGGCAAGGGCATTACCGCCGCTTCACTCGGACGTTTGCTCAAAGCCCGCGGCTTGAAAGTAGCGGCACAGAAGCTCGACCCGTATATCAACGTTGACCCGGGCACCATGAGCCCGTATCAGCACGGCGAGGTATACGTCACCGAGGACGGAGCAGAAACCGACCTCGACCTCGGCCACTACGAGCGTTTTATTGACGAGGATCTTAACAAATTCTCTAACCTCACCACCGGCAAGGTCTATTCAAACGTCCTGCAAAAGGAGCGCAAGGGCGAATACCTCGGCAAGACGGTTCAGGTGATCCCTCACGTGACCGATGAGATAAAGCGGTTCATTTACTCTGTCGGCAAAAAGACCGACGCGGATGTTGTTATCACCGAAATCGGCGGCACCATAGGCGACATCGAGAGTCAGCCGTTTCTCGAGGCTATCCGTCAGGTAGGGCAGGAGGTAGGACAGGACAACAGGCTGTATATCCACGTCACGCTTGTGCCGTATCTCAAGGCGTCGGGCGAGCACAAGAGCAAGCCCACACAGCACTCCGTAAAGGAGATGCAGAGCTTCGGAATTTCTCCCGACGTGATTATCCTTCGCGTGGACGAACCGATAACCGACGCGAATATTTTTGACAAAATCGCGCATTTCTGCAACGTCCGCCGCGACTGCGTCATCGAGAACATGACTTTGCCCGTTCTCTACGAAGCGCCGCTTATGCTCGAAAAGGCGGGCTTCTCGGATATCGTCTGCCGTGAGCTGAAAATTGAGAGCCAAAAACCCGACCTCTCCGACTGGGAGCAGATGGTCGGACGCATCAAGAGCCGTCAGAAAACGGTTACTATAGGCTTAGTCGGCAAGTACGTCGAGCTGCACGACGCGTATCTCTCCGTCGCCGAAGCGCTCCGACACGCGGGGTATTATCAGAACGCGGTCGTTGACATCAGGTGGATCGACTCCGAGCAGATAACCGACGAAAACGCTCCGGAAATTCTCGGAGAGCTCGATGGAATAATCGTTCCGGGCGGCTTCGGCAAGCGCGGGATCGAGGGTATGATCGCCACCGCGCGCTACGCGAGAGAGAAAAAAATTCCCTACTTCGGAATCTGTCTCGGCATGCAGATAGCGGTGATCGAATTCGCGCGCAACGTTGCCGGGCTTAAAAACGCCGATTCGGGTGAGTTTGCCCAGAACGTGCCGAAGGTCATCGACTTTTTGCCCGACCAGAGCGACGACACGGACAAGGGCGGAACCCTCAGACTTGGAGCTTACCCCTGCGTTTTGCAGGACAGCACCGTAATCAAGGCGGCTTACGGCAAGTCTGAGATATCGGAGCGGCACCGCCATCGCTACGAGTTCAACAACGAGTACCGCCGCGTATTACAGGACGCGGGGCTGACTCTCTCCGGACTCTCGCCCGACGGTAATCTCGTTGAGACCGTTGAGCTGAGCGACCGCGACTTTTACGTCGGAGTGCAGTACCACCCCGAATTCAAGTCGCGTCCGAACAAGCCGCATCCGCTGTTCTCGGCATTCATTAAAGCCTCTTTGTAACATAAAAAAACCGTTGTACCAGACTTGATCAATCTGGTGCAGCGGTTAATTTTTTGCTTTGATATGATATATTATTAAAGCATTTTTCGAAAATTTATTGTTTTCAGGTAGTGATTGTTTGAACATAGCAAACTAAATTAATTAAATTTCTATATGATGTCTTGTTAATAGCAACAAAAATATCTGTGAGCATCTTGACACAGCGGACGCATCGGCATTTCGGAGTGCGTAAAGATGATAACCTCTCTTTATGTCAATAAAAATGTGGCAAGTTAAACGAAATAGCAATAATATGCCAAATGGCAACGAACCTTCGTCAAAATCCTCTGAATAAGCGTTTTTCTGGACAGCGCGCATTTTCTCTGATATAATGGATACGGAAATCAATCAGGGGGCAGCATTATGGACGCGTTTGAAATTCTTAAAGACAAGAGCATAAAGAAGTTAGAGGCGAGAAAGCTGATTATCGATTTGATAAACAGCGGAAGCTTTTCTTCCGATGATTTTTTCGACAGGGCAGACGAGTTGAACGAAAAGCAGACCGCGACCTTTCTGGAGGCGGTTGAGAGCATAACGGGGCAAAAGGAGAGCTGTCTTGGGATTGAGTATCTCAGGTTTGCTGAGCGATATATATTGTCAGCGAACAACTCCTGCAAGCGGGAAGCCTCACGCGTTGTCGGAAATATGGCTGCGCTTTACCCCGATGAGCTCGACGGAGCTATTGATGCTCTGCTCAAAAACACCTCTGACAGCGGCACGGTTGTCCGCTGGGGCAGCGCCTACGCGCTGGCGAGAATCGTTGTTTTGGAGCGATACAAGGGCAGCGGACTCGTTGACACGGTCAGAGAAATCTATGAGAGCGAGCAGGAGAGCGGAGTGAAAAATCAGTACGCCAAGGCTCTCAGGCGCATAAAGGCGATGTAAGGAGGAATAAAATTGAATTTGTCGGTAAGACGTGCGGCGGAAAGAGATATACCAAAGATACTTGATCTTCTCGTGCAGGTTGATATGGTTCATCACAACGGCAGACCTGATATTTTCAAAGGTCCCGCTACGAAGTACAATTCCGAGGAGCTGAGGACTATAATCAGCCGCGCATCCACTCCCGTTTTTGTCTGCGTAGATGAAAACGACGTTCCGCTCGGTCACGCTTTCTGCATTCACAGGAGGGTAGTCGGCGACTCTGTTCTGACCGATATAAGGACGCTTTACATCGACGACATCTGCGTTGACAGCGCCGCGCGCGGAAAGCACGTCGGCAAAACGCTGTACGACGCGGTAATCGCTTACGCAAAGGAACAAGGCTTCTACAACGTCACCCTCAACGTTTGGTCGTGCAACTCCGCAGCGGTGAAATTCTATGAGGCTATGGGTCTTGTACCTCAAAAAATCGGTATGGAGAAAATATTGTAAGAATATAAGGATGCTGTTCTCAGTGTCCTTTTTTCTGTTTTAGAAATATTACTGTTCATGACTCCGCCGGGCGAATGTATATAGGTCCTTTACAAAACACCTGTTTTTGGCTATAATATTATATACTAACTTAAGACCATACTTCTCAGACATAAAATCTCAGACCGCTGTTTTGACAGACGCCCGGTGCGCTGCTTACGGTGTTATTTGCGGTACGCTCTTTAGGGACGCTGCCGAAGGAAGATATTTGACAGGAGTTGCTTATGTATTATCTGATCGAGGAAACGCTGACGGAGGTCGGCTTTGAACAAATAACAAACCCTTCCGCCCAATATGTGGCGACGCTCACTCCCGACGAGTGGGAAGCTAAGAAGGACAGCTTTGACATGGGCATAGACATCGAGCCTGATTTCCGGAATATTCACTCCACAAAGGCGGAAGTGAACTACGATTCGCTGACGGGCACATTTTTCATTCCGGACAGGAGCAATATATCGGGCGGCGGCG
Source organism: Lachnoclostridium sp. MSJ-17 (assembly GCF_018918205.1). GTDB lineage: Bacteria > Bacillota > Clostridia > Oscillospirales > Acutalibacteraceae > Ruminococcoides. Next base: position 23,894 of record NZ_JAHLQB010000052.1, read on the forward strand.
AAAAATTCGCCTTTGCGCTCGACGAAAAGGGAATAGTTTTCATCGACGGAAGCGGCGCCGCGGAGCGCGTTATCTCCGAGGTCAGGAGGACAAAGAAATGGAGACTGCCGAGCCTTGAGCGGTTCCTCTACGATTTTCTGGAGCAGCTTGTAAAGAGCGACCGCGACCTGCTGGAGCGTTACGAGCAGGAGCTTGACAAAACGGAGCTTGCGGTTATAAACGGGGAGCAGGAGGATTCTCAGGAGCGTGTGAACGAGATCCGCGGCGAGATCCGCGACCTTCGCATCCACTACGACCAGCTTCTCGATTTCAGTCAGGAGTTGGAGGAGAACGAAAACAATTTCTTTAAGCACGACAATCTGCGCTATTTCCGTTTGATTTCAAACAGGATCGAACGCCTGCGCGACACAACCATAGCTCTCGGCGACCACGCAATGCAGATTCGAGACATCTACAAATCCTACCTCGACATCAAGCAGAACCGTATTATGACAGTGCTGACAATTGTGACGACTGTATTTATGCCTCTCACGCTGATTGCGGGCTGGTACGGAATGAATTTCAAATATATGCCCGAGCTTGAAACGGAGTGGGGGTATCCCGTTGTGATAATTGCGAGCGTGCTTATTGTCGCAGGCAGCCTGCTGTTTTTCAAAAAGAAGAAATGGCTCTGATAGAAACGAAAAGCGCTCAATAAAAACTCTCGGTTGCCCCGGGATTCGCGGAAATCTTATACTTAGTTTTATTCCCGTGAAAAAACTCTTGACAAAGTGCTTTATACCTGATATAATAAACCAGTAAGGTCAGGCTAACCGCCTGACTTTTATAGTTTACGCAGAGGTTAGCTTACGCTAACTTTTGCCGGGGTGACGTACATGGAACGGAATCAAAAGGTAGAAGATTATATGAGAACCATCTATCGCCTTCGGAAAAACGGCTTGGTGCGCGGCGCGTATATCGCGCGTGAGCTGGGAGTATCGAAGCCAACGGTTTCTGTCGCGCTCAGAGAAATGGAAGCTGCGGGTTATTTGACTGTTTGGCATGACCGGACAATTGAATTGACCGAAAAAGGCGAAGCAATCGGGAAATCTGTCATAGAACGAAACAATGTGCTTTTTGGCTTGTTGACCGATTTAGGTGTTGACAAGAGAATCGCTGATGCAGATGCCTGCAATATGGAGCATGGAATCAGTGATGAATCACTGAGAGCATTGATTGAGCTGCGGCACTTTCTTCGTGTCATTCGCAATACGTATTATTCGGAAAAAACAGATGAGTAGTTTTATACCACGAGGTTAGTTCAGACTAACTATATACAATAATCAGAAAAGAGGTATCGCTATGCCGCTTACACTGGCTGTTCCCGGCGAACAAAATATTATAAAGCGTATCGGCGGTAACGCTGAGGTACGGGCGCACCTGCAAAATTTAGGGTTTGTATCGGGCGCCGTCGTTACAGTAATTTGCTCTATGGGGGGAAACCTGATTGTCAATGTTAAAGACGCGCGGATTGCAGTAAGCAGAGAAATGGCGCAGAAAATATATATTTAAGGAGGAAGAAAATGAAAACATTAAGAGAGGTTGCTGTCGGCAGCACCTGCAAGGTTAAAAAGCTCCACGGTGAGGGCGCTGTAAAGCGCCGTATTATGGACATGGGCATTACAAAGGGCGTGGAAATTAAGGTGCAGAAGGTCGCTCCCCTGGGTGACCCGATGGAAGTCACAGTCAGGGGTTATCATCTATCCATTCGCAAGGCTGACGCAAATATGGTAGAAGTGGAATAACAGCGCTTTTCCCACCTGGCAGTTAGCGATCGCTAACAGAAAATCACACAGAAATGAGGAACTCAAATGAAAATGACGATTGCCTTGGCGGGCAACCCTAACAGCGGAAAAACAACACTGTTCAACGCTCTGACGGGCGCTAATCAATTTGTCGGCAACTGGCCCGGCGTTACCGTTGAGAAAAAGGAAGGCAAGCTCAAGAAGCACGGTGATGTAACCATTACCGACCTTCCGGGCATTTACTCGCTCTCTCCGTACACCATGGAAGAGGTTGTTGCGCGTAACTATCTTATTGACGAGCGTCCCGACGCGATTCTGAATATCGTTGACGGAACTAATCTGGAAAGAAACCTGTATCTTACCACGCAGCTCTGCGAGCTGGGAATCCCCGTTGTCATCGCGATAAATATGATGGACGTTGTAGAGAAAACGGGAGTAAAAATTAACACAGCAGAGCTGTCCCGCGCTTTGTGCTGCAAGGTTGTTGAGATCTCCGCGCTGAAAAACAAGGGTATTGAGCAAGCCGCAGAAGCGGCAATGAAAGCTGCCGAAAATAAAAAGCCTGTCCCAAAGCACCCGTTCGAAGGCTCGGTAGAGCACGCTATCGCGCATATTGAGGAAGCCTGCGTTCACGAGCTGCCTGAAGAACAGCAGCGCTGGTACGCGGTCAAGGTTTTTGAGCGTGACGAAAAGGTTATAGACAAGCTTGGCCTGGATGAAGCAACGCGCAGCCACGTCGAAAATGACATACAACGTGTCGAGAAAGAATATGACGACGATGCTGAGAGTATCATCACCAACGAGCGCTATGTCTGGATCGGCAAAATTATCAGCGGAGTTTATAAAAACAAGCAGAAGGGAAAGCTCTCGACCTCCGATAAAATCGACAAGGTCGTTACCAACCGTTGGCTCGGTCTGCCGATATTCATCGTTGTGATGTTTTTAGTTTACTACATAGCGATGGTCGGCGTCGGCAAAGGCGCGACCGACTGGGCAAACGACGGTTTGTTCGGTGACGGTTATCACCTAGTCGGAATCGGCGACGCGGAATATGACGAACACAGTGAGGCAGTCGGCGTACTGACAGGCGTTGCGGGAGTTGCCGGTAACGAAGCTCTTTCCGATGCGCTTGACTTTGAGAGCGAGGACTACGACGCTGACGCTGCTGTTTCCGCAGTAAATACCTTTGCAAAAAGCATAAAGGACAGCGACGAATTTACCTACGAATCCGAGGACGAGGACACGCTTGAAGTCAGTGAGGAAACTGTAACGGGTGAGGACGTCAAGTCGGCCGCCGAGATTTTTGAAAAGAACAGCGGAAAGCCCAACGACCCTGCCGAATTCGGCGTTTGGGTACCCGGTATTCCGAAGATCGTTGAGGGTTGGCTTGAAGCCGCGAACGCTCCGGAGTGGCTTTCCGGTTTGATTCTTGACGGTATTATCGGCGGCGTAGGTTCGGTGCTCGGCTTTGTTCCGCAAATGCTAGTGCTCTTTTTGCTGCTCGCGATTCTGGAAGCCTGCGGTTATATGGCGCGTATCGCCTTTGTTCTGGACCGTATTTTCCGCCGCTTCGGGCTTTCGGGAAAGAGCTTTATTCCGATTCTGATCGGAACAGGCTGCGGCATTCCCGGTATCATGGCTTCGCGCACGATCGAAAACGAGCGCGACCGCCGTATGACAATCATGACGACCACCTTTATTCCCTGCGGCGCGAAGATTCCATTTATCTCGATGATAGCAGGCGCGATTTTCGGCGGCTCACCGTGGGTAAGCACCGGCGCTTACTTCATCGGCATGGCTGCGATTATTGTCTCAGGCATCATGCTCAAAAAGACAAAGCCCTTTGCGGGGGAGCCTGCTCCGTTTGTTATGGAGCTTCCCGCATATCACCTTCCTACAATCGGCAACGTTCTCCGCTCGACGTGGGAGCGCGGCTGGTCGTTCATCAAAAAGGCGGGCACTATCATTCTGCTCTCGACGATCGTGCTCTGGTTCCTGAGCCGCTTCGGCTGGGTTGACGGCAATTTCCAAATGCTCGCTTCGGACGAAATCGGCAGCAGTATGCTCGCGGCTGTGGGCAACGCTATCAGCTGGATTTTTTCACCTCTCGGCTGGGGTAACTGGCAGGCGGCTGTGGCTTCGATCACAGGACTCATCGCAAAGGAAAACATCGTCGGCACAATGGGCGTGCTCTACGGCGGAGGAGAGCTTTCCGTATGGCAAACACTTGCAAGCGTATTTACAGGCGTTACAGGCTTCTCTTTCCTCGTATTCAATCTGCTGTGCGCTCCCTGCTTCGCGGCGATGGGCGCAATAAAACGCGAAATGAACTCCGCAAAATGGACAGCGTTTGCGATTGCCTATCAATGTGCCTTCGCTTATGCGGTTGCCCTCTGCATTAACCAGATCGGCGGCGCATTTACGGGCAACCTGAACATCATCGGACTGATCGTTTCAATCTTCTTAATTGCAGGTATGCTGTTCATGCTCTTTAAGCCTTACAAGGAAGCTGACAAGCTGACAAAGAAAGTCAAGGTGAAATAATATGTTTGATTGGATCATCGGAAATATTTGGACGATCATTATCTGCGCCGTACTGATTGGTGTTGTCGCCGCAATAATTTTCAGTATGGTAAAAAAGAAAAAGCAGGGCAAATCCGTGGTATGTAATTGCGGCAACTGTAAGGGCTGCGCTATGCAAGGCTCCTGTCATAAACACTAAGCTCTAAATAACAAAAAATCGATCGGCAAATCAACCGACTGGATGGTGCATATGCTCGGGCAGCTTGTCGGCGCTTATACGGACGCAACAAACGGTATGACCTTGGCGGCTGTCTTACTCCCGTATTACAGAATGATTATGCCTTACGGACTCAAAAAGTTCAAGCGCTTTGCAGTGGAAGTATGGGGTGTGTAGACTGATGTAGAGATTGCAAACGAAGGCATTGTCGAGGGCACGTTCATTCTCGATGGCGATTACAAGGTGCTGACTAAAGAGGAAGTCATTGATATCCTGAAACAGTGTATGTAATCATGCATAGTCTACCGCAAATCAAATAATATAAAAGCCTCCCGTACCAATCCGTAAACAAAAGAATCACAGAGAGTAAGTATTTACAGATAACGCCTTGTATAATGGTCCCTGAGCTTCTCTGACCAATGTGCCGAAACCCAAGTATTTAAGCCATTTTCGGAAATTCTGAGTAATTATGACAAAAGAAAGAGACAGTTCGAAAACTGTCTTTTTTTGTTGCACCAAGCGAAGTTAAATCCGAACTGAGTGCTGAGTTTTCTATTTCCTCCATTGTTATGGTTTTGCTGCCGTCCTTGTAGTTGAACGTAAAGACGATTTTATCATCGTAGAGATAAATCGCGTTTACGAAGCTGTCAATCAAGCGTTTTCTGTGCTCCAACTTCGTCGTATCCATTTTGCGGAAGCGGTGAAGCCAGAACAGAATTTTATCCTTGTCAATCGGCGGCTTAATAATTTCCTCCTGCGCAATACGGATTTGCAATTCCTCTTTCTGTTGTTCAAGGGATTCCAAACGCTCCTTGGTGGACGGCGTGAAGATGCCCATTTGAATGGCATTGAGCAGATTATCGATTCCCTTTTCACAGTCCTTCAACTGCTTTCGCAGCTGTGGGAGCAATGTGCTCTCCTGACCAAGATAGTTGATGATTTCATCGGCAAGGCTATCGAGCATCCTGTCATCAAATATGATCCGCTTAATCATTTCGAGCGTCAGGTTTTCGATCCAATCCTTCTTGACAGTTTTCTTATCACAGCCCTTGTGGTTTTTCACACTCACGCATTTGTAGTAGCGGTGAACTGTCTTTTTCTGTTGGCTGGTGCCACTCTCTCCAACCATGTAGCAGCCGCACTTACCGCAGTATAGCTTGGTCGTCAGCAAATACTCATCTTCCGCTTTCTTTCGGGCGGGAGCTTTTTTATTCTTGGCGAGCTTTTCCTGCACACGGTCAAACAAATCCTTTGGAACAATCGCCGGAATCACATCGGGGGTGACTATATCTTGGAACTTGTACTCACCGATATACCTCCTGTTATGGAGCATTCGCGTAAGGCTGTTGATAGAAATCTCGCCGTTTTTCTTGGTGCGCAGACCTTTCAGACGGAGATAATCCACGATCTCTTTCATCGTCATGCCCTCGTCGTATTTCTGAAATGCTTCAAGAACAATCGGCGCGGTAAGAGGGTCGATCTGAAAGTATTTATCCTCGTCAATGATATAACCAATTGGTAGCGTTCCGCCGTTGTATTTTCCTTTGAGCGCATTCTCAGTCATACCGCGCGTGACCTTTTCCGAAAGCTCGGCTGAGTAATACTCATTGTAGCTGTCAATCATCGACTCGACGATAATACCGACAGAGGAATTCATAATCGGCTCGGTCACTGAAATGAGCTTAATGTTGTTCCGCTGAAGCAGTTGCTTGTACAAAAGTGAATCCAGACGATTTCGGGCAAAGCGGTCAAACTTCCATACCAGCACCACGTCAAACATTTTCTTTTTGCTGTCCGAAATCATATGCTGAAATTCGGGACGGTTGTCCGTTTTAGCAGAAAACGCGCGGTCAATATAGGTGTTCAGAATCATAATATCATTCTTCTCGGCAAACGCCATACACTCACGAAGCTGACCTTCAATGCTTTCCTCACGCTGGTTATCGCTGGAATAACGTGCGTAAATCACACCGTTCATAAAACCACCTCCGTCCGCATTGTAGCGCGGATGGGAGGATTTGTCAAGAGATTTGATTTTGAAGAACTACAGAGAAAAAATAGTTTGAAAAGTAGCCAAAAACAGATTGCAAATGATAATTGTTTATGGTAAAATATAGGTGCTACACGAAAATTATATAGTGTTCCGAAGTGGAAGTATGTGTTTTTACAATTTGGTAAAAACGCATGCTCTATTTCCTCATACTTCCACGGTACGGAATAATTTTTGTGTAGCAACAAAGGTGAGCCATGTGTTTTTCTGCGTGGCTCATTTGGGTCACGCATTTTTATTTATTGAGGAGGAGAATTATATGAAAAAGGTCATCAGTTTTTTGTTAGTTGCTTTAACCATCATTAGTATGTTTTCATGTCAATTCTTACAGGTGTTTGCCGAAGAAGTCGAAGAACCGGAGTATTACCTTCGCGTTTTACAAAATGGAACTGCCGTTCTGTATTCATATAACGGCTACAAAGAATATTATGAAGTCCCTCAATATTATCCTGATTATCCTGATAATGAGATAATCGGTATCTGGAAGGATGCTTTTAGCGGAAATGATTCTTTAAGAAGTATTGTAATTAATTCAAATATTATTGAAATCCGCGAAAGAGCATTTAAAGATTGTGTTAACCTGAAAAATGTTGAATTAAATGCAGATCTTGATTACATTTATGAAGAAACATTTTCGGGTTGTACAAGCTTAGAAACGATTGTTTTACCTGATAGCATTAAAGAACTCGATCCTAATGCATTTGCAAACTGTTCTTCATTGAAGGAAATTTTTCTCCCAAAGAATTTGACCTACACAGGCGGAGCTTTTTCCGGTTGCAACTCACTTAAAACAGTCTATTATTCAGGCTCGGAAAGCGATTGGCAGAAAATACAGTTTACAAACAATGATTCTAACATTATGAATCAAACTAATATAATCTATAATTATACACATGAGCAAGCAATAAGCAAAAACAATAAGTATAAATTTGAAAAAATAGAACTGGGCTCTTCTCATACCGCTGCAATTAATAAAAATCACGAATTATATATGTGGGGCAGCAATAAACATGGAGAAATCGGTGATGGCTCTAGTGAAGAAATATGTACTACCCCAAAGAAAATCATGTCCAATGTAAAAGATGTTTCGGTAGGATGTCTTAATAGCGCAGCTGTTACTGAAAACGGGGATCTTTATATTTGGGGTAATATCGGAAACGGAAAAGGTGGGAAACCGGTTTTTGTTACTAGTAATGTGAAATCTGTAGTCTTATCAAATGCTACATCCGGAAGATATGCTTATATTACCACCACAAACGATTTATATGTTTGCGGCTCAAATTATTGTGGACAGGTCGGTAACGGAACAACAGAACCTGTGGAAACTCCGCAAAAAATTCTAAGTAATGTTAATAAGGTCGTTCTCCATGAGCATCAAAGCGCAGCTATCACTTGTGATGGACAATTCTATATTTGGGGAACAAATACTGGTTTTATAGTTGGAGGTCCCGATGAGGAAACGTATTTATACCCTCATAAAATGTTTGACAACGCTATCGATATTTTTCTGGGATTAAATAACACAGCAGTACTAACTAACGAAAATAGCGGTAAAATGTATATTTGGGGTAGTAATTCTCGTCATCAAATTGGTAATGGCGACTATCACTCTGTGTGTGCAAACCCTTATGCGGCTATACTATCATATACAAAGCAAATTGCGTGTGCTGATCAAACAACTATTGCTGTTGGGAAGAACGGCGATTTATGGACATGGGGAGAAAGTCGTTACGAGTATTTTGATATTAGAGATGGAGATTATTATCATCAAAAAAGCACGGAAGATGTAAAGTATTATGTTCCTACTGGTAATTTAACTAGTGGTTATTTGATTAATTATAATGATAAACTGCAATACTTCGATGGAACGAATAAAGGGTCGGTGTTGCTTGACAGTGTTAAACAAATCTGTGGAAGCAGGGTTAGTTCAAATGTAACAGCAAATAATAATTATACTGAAGGCTTTTTTGCGGCTATTGATTATGATGGCAATTTATATATGTGGGGCGAAAACAATTCTGGTGAATTAGGAAACGGAACGACGCAGTCTGCCACAAAACCCGTTAAAGTTGAATTTGAAACTGAACCGGAGCAGCCAACAGAACCAAGTACAACACCTGAGCAAACTAAAATCAGTTTTTTTGATGGAGATGAAATATCAGCTCATGTTGGCGAATCTAAAGGTGTTATGGTGATACTTGATTCGGCAAAATACGATTTTAATGATGTTAACATAACGTCTTCCAATCCTGATGTTGTTAAGATAAATAGAATCGGCATCGGAGATGGCCCCTATTTCCCGGAAGGAAATGAAAAAGTAGCGACTGTATATTTGGAATTTGTTAATGTAGGTTCTGCTGCATTATCGGTAGATATTCCTGATGGAACATCTAAATCTCTCGTAGTATTATCCATCGAACAAGAAATAACAAAACCCGGATTTACTCCTAAAACAGACGGTTGGGGATTTGTAAACGGCGAACAGGGATTTAATTATTCTTCTACATATCACATACCGGAATCTATTTATGAAGAGGTTTTTGGTAAAAGTTACACTGCTACCGCAAAAGCCAATCAAGGGGAAATATTCAATTCTATGATTGATCAATCTTGGGGCGGAAATTGTTATGGAATGAGCGTAACAGCGTGTCTGTTTTATCTTAATATGATTGAAAAAGGAGAGTACATTGATAATAACTCAAACATTAATTCTTACTATGAGGAATTGCAATATGATAATGATAGAAATGCGTTTTATACCCGTATAAATAATTCAAAAGTATCCAAACTGATTGAAAAATATCAAATATTGCAAGATGGTTCTATACGATACGATAAGGGGACATCATCAACATTTAACCTAATTGAAGGACACTATTACTTTGCAAATGAGAAAAAATATCGTGGTTGGTTCAAAAAGACTAATACATATGAACATATTCCAGAGGGAGATTATATCCAACACTTATTAAACATAGCCAACAATTTAGATGAACCGATGGTAATAGGCTTGTCAAAAGGTAGCGGTTCTTCACATGCAATGGTTCTGCGAAATGACAAAAAACCAAAGGATTTGGGAAATGGCTGGTATGCTGTATATGTCTATGACCCAAATCATCCCTATTTTAATGATGAGTTGTATTCACAATGTCATGGTGGAGTTGCATCGTATTATATCAATAAAGATTCTAATGATACTTATATTGAACTTAATCCATCTCAAAACAAGTGGAGATATCACGGATCCTTAAATTCAAATTCTGAAAACAGTTACTGGGGATGTGATAGCCAAGGAAATATCATAATGTGTAGTTACGGTGAAGAAGATGGCGTGGTAACTTATGCCCCAAGTATTATTTCCTTTTTTAGTATAAGCAATTGCAATTTTCCGTTAGAATTTAACGGCACAGAACCATGGACACTACCTGAAAGCGGAAAAACAATAGTATATCTATCATCAGACTCAACATTGAAGATAAAATCAAAAGACGGAGATTTATTATCTGAAATTGTGAACGGAATCCCGATTGACGGGGTAGATGATATGGATTTTTATCCGAATTATCATACATCTACAAATGGTTCAATTTCAAGTATTGGAAAGTTGATTCTGCCCTTTACGAATTTCAAAGTTGAATATACTTCTGGCAGTGATATCACCGTGGTAGACAATAATAGTGCCATTAATCTATCAAGTGAAAAAGAAGCTGTGATTAATGTGAATATGGATAGCAATGAGGTTCAGTTTTTTGGAAATGCAAATTCTGATGTTGTTGCTCAGATTACAGAAGTTTTGGGTTCAGATGAATATACTTCTGTAGTAATAGATGGTGATATTTCTCGAGATGATACGGTTTCAGTTTCTTTGCAAGATTCAAATCTAAATATTGATAACCAAATCCAATCCGATAGCACATTATCAATTACAACCGACAACGAAACGGAACCTGAAGAAAAGACAATCATGACTCTTACCAATGACAAAAATAAAGGAGAGTCGATAATTGAAGATGTACGTAAAGATAATATTGTATTAAGCGGTACCACCGGCGACTGCACATGGAAACTTACTGATGACGGTGTGCTGACAATCAGCGGTAATGGAGCGATGGGAGATTATAACAATTGGAGTAATCATGCTCCGTGGGGACAGAGTATTACAGATGTAAAAATTGACAACGGCGTTACGAGTATTGGTGATTGCGCCTTTTATAATTGCACTATTTTGACTAGCATAACAATTCCTGACAGCATTACGAGTATCGGTGGTGCCGCGTTTTACGGCTGTACAGGGCTAAATGGCGTATATATTAGCGATGTTGCCGCTTGGTGTCAAATCAGTTTTTCGAATCAAACCGGCAATCCGCTGGGTTATGCTCATAATCTGTACATTAACAACGAACTTGTTACAGATTTGGAAATACCCGATAGCGTGACAAACATAGGTTATCTTGCGTTTTTCGGCTGTTATCCCTTAAAAAGTGTAACGATTCCTAGCAGCGTGACGAACATCGGCGATGATGCGTTTCAAGGCTGCTCTGCCTTGACCGGAGTGTATATTAGTGATATTTCCGCTTGGTGTCGGATAAAATTTAATGATTCTTTAAGCAACCCGCTTTTATTTGCAAGAAAATTGTATATAAACAATAATCTTGTTACAAAACTAGTGATTCCCCAAGGCGTGACGAGTATCGGCAATCACGTATTTTCTAATTGCACGGCCTTGACAAACATTACCATCCCCAAAAGCGTGATAAGTATTGGTGATATGGCATTTAATAACTGCACCGGTTTGACAAGTGTCACCATTCCCGACAGCGTGACGAATATCGGTGAATGCGCGTTTGAATACTGCACCAACTTGACAAGCATCGCCTTTCCTGACAGTGTGACAAGTATAGGAGGTTCTGCGTTTAAAAGTTGCACTGGATTAACAAGCATCACCTTTCCTGACAGTGTGACAAGTATAGGTGGTTCTGCGTTTAGAAGTTGCACTGGATTAACAAGCATCACCATCCCCGAAAGCGTGACGAGTATCAGATATTCTACGTTTGAGAACTGTACTAGATTGGAAAGCGTCAGCATTCCAGACAGTGTGACGAGTATCGAAAGCCATGCATTTACCGGTACGGCATGGTACAATAATCAACCCGACGGATTGGTTTATGCTGGTAAAGTTGCATATCACTACAAGGGAACAATTCCAAATACAGTTGTGTTGCAAAACGGAACAAAAGGTATTGCTGGACTCGCGTTTTCTAGTTGCACGGCCTTAACAAGCATTACCATCCCCGAAAGCGTTATAAGTATTGGCGATATGGCATTTTATAGCTGTACAGGTTTGACAAGTGTCACCATTCCCGACAGCGTAACGAGCATCGGCGATACTGCCTTTGAAAATTGCAGCAGTGATTTTACAATCTATGGATATCGTGGTTCTTATGCTCAAACTTTTGCAAAAAAATACGGATATATTTTTGTAGAGTTAGATAATGAGACTGAAAGCAGCGGGATTACTGGCGACTGCATTTGGAAACTCACTGAGGATGGTGTGCTGACAATCAGCGGTAACGGCCCAATGGGGGATTACGCATGGAATGATGAATTGCCTTGGGGAACTAGCATCAAAAAAGTGGTTGTTCAAAGCGGAGTGACAACTATTGGGTCTCATGCATTCTATAAATGCTCAGATTTATCCGAAGTTTTCTTGCCCAACACGCTATCCGAAATAAAAAGTTCTGCTTTCCGATGGTGCAGTAATCTAGTTTGTACAGAGTTACCTGAGGGATTAACTGTAATTAAAGACAATGCTTTTCGCGACTGTTCAAGATTAACTGAAATTGTTATCCCAAGTTCTGTTAATTACATTGAAGAATTATCATTTACAAATTGCGAAAAATTGAGTACTTTTTACGTATCGTCTAATAATCCTTACTTCTGTAGTTGTGATGGGCTATTGTACAATAAATCTTCTTCAGAACTGTTGTATTGCCCTACTGCAAAAACTACCGTTACGATTCCAGAAGGAGTAAAAAAGATTTCACGTTTTGCTTTCCATGAAAGTAAAATATGTTCTGTTGTTCTTCCTGATTCGTTAGATACTATTGACTATTGCAGTTTTAGAGATTGTAAATACTTGCAGAATATAAAGTTTCCAAACTCAATTACTTACATAGATGGTTATGCGTTTGCTGGCTGCGCTGGCTTGACAAGTGTCACCATCTCCGACAGCGTGACGAGTATAGGCAAAAATGCGTTTTCAAACTGCAGCAGTGACTTAATAATTTATGGATATAGTGGTTCTTATGCACAAACTTATGCAAATAATAACGGATTAGTGTTTGTAGAGTTGAATAATGTGACTGAATGTAGCGGGATTACCGGCGACTGCACATGGAAACTCACTGAGGACGGCGTGCTGACAATCAGCGGAAATGGAAGAATGGGAGATTATTCTTTTGAAAATGTAGCTCCGTGGGGAACTGGTGTAAAAAAAATAATAATCAATGATGGAGTAAGCAATATTGGAAAATGTGCATTCTGTAAATGCACTCAGTTAACAGATGTTTCTATTCCTGATAGTGTCGAAAGTATTGATTATTCTGCATTTCGTTTGTGTGATAAGCTAGTTAACGTTGCTTTACCGAAAAATCTAAAAAGTATTGGTGACTATTCATTTGCTTGGTGCGAAAGTATAAAAAGCATTACTTTTTCTAACGAATTAGTTAGTATAGGGTATATGGCTTTTCGAGCATGCAGTGAGCTTACAGAAATATCAATTCCAAGCAATGTAATATACATCGAAGGAGGTGCTTTCGCTTGGTGCATAAATCTGTCATGCATCAATGTTGAATCTGGTAATAACAAATATGATAGCAGAAATAATTGCAATGCAATAATTGAAACAAAAACAAATAAAATAATTCAAAGCTGCAATTCAACTATCATACCAAATGGCATTGAATGTATAGGTGACTGTGCCTTTTTGGGTTGTAGTAAACTTGATAAAATAACTATTCCAGATAGTGTAACTGTCATCGGTGAATCTGCGTTTCACAGCTGCTTAGGCTTGAAAAAAATAGTAATTCCAAGCACTGTGGTAACATTAGGTGGTTGGTCATTTGCGTACTGCACATATTTAACAGAAATTGAAATCCCCAAGAGCGTAACCAGTATAGGCGATGATGCGTTCTACGCGAGTCAAAAAATCAATATTTATGGAAATGTAGATTCATACGCGCAATTGTATGCAAATATGTATAGCATTCCATTCATTGAAATCAAAGACACTCCATTTTTAGCAGGCGACACAAACCTTGATGGAAAAATCTCTATTAGTGATGTAACAGAAATCCAAAAATATCTTGCGGAGATAATTGACTTTTCAGACGAACAGCTTCTTTTAGCTGACACTAACGGCGACGGAATTATCAGTATTTCCGATGCTACACATCTGCAAAAGTATCTTGCCGAATTTGATGGCATCGTATTGGGAAAACAATCTGCATAAACTCGATTTAAATCAGGGCATCTGAGTTTTCGGGTGCCCTGAAAAACATCTGGACTTTCCAAACAACCTGTGGTATGTTGTTGTGCTTGGAAAGGCAGGTGAGCACGATGACCACACTTGAAAATCTCTACTACGGCAATATCGCTCCGCACGAATATGAAGTCGTGCGCGGCAGCGAGTATGACATTGCTGCAAAGCTGGTAATTCGCCACGAGCAGGAATTATCTGCAACGTTGACGGAGCAGCAAAACGCCATACTTCAAAAAATCAAAGATAACCACACTGAGCTTATGAACCTCGGCGAGCGCGATGCGTTTGTCCGGGGTTTCTCTTTGGCTGTCAGGCTGATGGTTGACGCGATGAGCAGCGAAAAAACCTAACGCGCCCTGTTTCGCCCTGCATCGCGTGAAACATAAAATCGGGTAAGTACCCGACCTTGCTCTACAAACCCCACACAGGCGATTTGTCGCGGTTTGTGGGCGCAGAAAAACACCGTCTGACGTAATGTCGGGCGGTGCTGCTGTTTAGTCCAGTTCGTGGATGATATTCAAGAAATCATCGTCAGAGATTTCGTCATTCAACCACTGTTGTTTTGCTTGTTGCGCTTTTTCGAGCCAGTTGAAATAATCGTCCCATTTCATCCGTATATCTTTGACGTAATGTGCTGCTGTACGCTTGGCGCGCTGATAATTTCGTTCAACAGCCATGTCATAATCTTCAAACCCAAATAATGTTGACTGCAGCTCAGCACGCTTCTTCGGACCGATCTCACTGCACGTCTTCTTGCTGTCAGGCTGAATCCTGTCGCAGTAGAGCGTTTTCTTTTTCGTTTTGGCAACAAACAGATCTCCACAGTTCTGACAAAGACAAATATTCGGATTCAACTGAATCAGGTTCAGCAGAAGAAAGTTGAGATAATTTGCGGCGGAATCAAAGATGTAGCACTTCGTCAACCCCAAATCAGACTCCGTCTGCTTTTTCTTGTTGATGTAGTAGGTTTCCTGAAAAGTGTTGTCTAAAAGCTGCTTGTCAATTTCCAATATTCGCTTTGGTTTTTCCTCAAGCGGACACGGTAGCTCTGCGTAAATATTCGTCAGCACTTTTACGTTCTGAAAAGCTGCGCCGCAATCACGATAAATCTTTCTCTGCAAATCAATCGCTTTCTCATACCCTCTCCTGTCATCGGGAGAGGGCTTTTCTATTTTGGAGAGTTCCGCGTTAAGCAACAGACCGAGAATAGTGTTGATAGACCGAAATATTTTTACAACTTGCAGATTCTGTGTGAAGATACGTTCCGCTCTTGCAGGAGAATACCGTTTTTCAATAACCGGTTCCTGATTGACATAGCTAAGCGCAATCTGAATTGCGTCGCTGTCTGTGCTGATAAGCGAAATCAATTCTTTCGCAAAGCTGCTCTTATATAACTTTTTAAAATTTTCACCATCACAATAAATCAAACCGAATTTCTGCTTTTTTCCGGGGACAAGGTATAATCCTTTTTTAATAATCAAAAAGACCGCATCCAATCTGGCTGTCAGGGATGGAACTTTGCAAAAATCGCAAGTTTCATCGCTGATATATTTATGTCTGAAAATCCGTTACAATTATATCATGATAATTATCAAAAGCCAATAGCTAAAGGCAAGACAATTGAATAATCCTATCCGAGTGAGAGATATATCCGGAGCCGTAGTTATGCGATGACCGGAAGCGAGCGAACA
>NZ_JAHLQB010000079.1 GCF_018918205.1 Lachnoclostridium sp. MSJ-17
CTCTCCATATTCTTGACCCTCGCCTTGTTTTCGGTGATCTCGTTGTCGCCGAGAACCATTGAGTAACGCGCGCCTATCTTGTCGGCGTACTTCATCTGGGCGCGGAGTCCTCTGCCGACGACGTCGGTTTCAGCGGTCAGTCCGCACTCGCGCACGCGCTTGAGCAGCTCAAACGCCTTTGCCTTTGCGCTGTCGCCCATTGTGGCGATGTACAGAGCGCAGGAGTCGGTGTCGGGAATTTCGATGCCCTGAGCGTCCATGACCATCAGCAGTCTTTCAAGACCCATCGCAAAGCCCAGCGACGGCGTGTGCTTTCCGCCGAGCTCCTCCATAAGTCCGTCGTATCTGCCGCCGCCGCATACGGTGCCCTGAGCGCCTATGCAGTCGGTGACGAACTCAAAGACCGTTTTTGTGTAGTAGTCGAGTCCGCGCACGATAGTGGGGTTGACGGTGAATTCAACGCCCGCGCAGCCGAGGTATTTTTTGACCTCCTCAAAGTGCGCTTCGCACTCCTCGCAGAGGTAGTCGGTGATTTTTGGCGCGTCCTTGGCGATTTCCTTGTCCTCGGGGCTCTTGCAGTCGAGGAGCCGCATCGGATTCTTTTCAAGGCGGCTCAGGCAGGTGCTGCAGAGCCTGTCGCGGTAGCCGCCGAAGTAGTCGCGCAGCGCCTGGTTGTACTTGGCGCGGCATTCGGGACAGCCGATAGAGTTGATTTCAAGCCTTACATTGTCGAGACCGAGTCTGTCGAGAATCGACTGAGCGGCGCAGATAAGCTCCGCGTCTGCTACAGGAGACTGTGTGCCGTACTCCTCAAGACCGAACTGGTGGAACTCCCTGAGTCTGCCCGCCTGAGGCTTCTCGTAGCGGTAACAGGAAACAAAGTAGCTCGCCTTTATGGGCAGACCGTCGTTTTCGAGGTTGTGTTCGAGCACCGCTCTCGCCGCGCCTGCCGTACCCTCGGGACGGAGAGTTACGCTCTCGCCGCCCTTGGTGTCGAAGGTGTACATTTCCTTCTGGACGACGTCGGTCGTCTGACCTACGCCGCGGGCAAAAAGCTCGGTGTGCTCAAAGACAGGAGTGCGGATCTCCTTGAAGCCGTAAGCCTTCGCTTCCTCGCGCATAATGCCCTCGATGAACTGCCAGCGGTAGCTTTGCTTTGGCAGCACGTCCTCGGTGCCCTTGATTTTCTTTGTGATTAATGCCATGATATACCTCCATATAACCCGCAAGGGCGCACAAACCGTGCGCCGCTGCAAAGTCCCATATACATAAGTATCGGGCGACATTACGCCGCCCGACGCTGAAATAACTTACTCATTGCGCGGAAGAAGCCCTTCCGCATGGCAAACAAGCGCAGCTCTGCGCTTACTTGAGAATATTTCTCCAATCGAGGTCGCCGCGCTCGAGACCGTGGATAAGAACCTCGGCGGTGGCGATGTTTGTGGCTACAGGCACGTTATGCATATCGCAGAGCCTGAGCATATTCATATCGTTGGGCTCGTTGGGCTTGGGGCTGAGCGGGTCGCGGAAGAAGAGGAGCATATCGACCTCGTTGCAGGCGATACGCGCCGCGATCTGCTGGCTGCCGCCCTGAGAACCCGCGAGGAACTTTTGGATAGTCAGTCCGGTCGCCTCGGACACCATTTTACCCGTTGTGCCTGTGGCGCAAAGGCTGTTGCGGCTGAGCGCGCCGCAGTACGCGATGCAGAACTGCACCATCAATTCTTTCTTTTCGTCGTGAGCAATAAGCGCAATATTCATATCCAAAATCCTCCAAACATTACAGATTACTTAAAATCAAAAACTTCTGAATTACAGCATTCCCTTCAGCACAAGGGGACTCGGCACGCCCTCAACGCGCTGCGCGAGTCTTTCAAACGGTGAAAACGACGATCCGCTCTCGATTCCCGCTGCTCCCTTCTGCATGACGACGGAGATGTTGATGTCGAACGGAACAAGCGAGATAAGCCTTGTCTGAGCCGCGTCGATGACCGCGTCAAGGTCGGGGTAAAAGCCGAGCTTTCGAAAGACGCGCTTGTCAAAACGGTTGATAACAAGACGCGCGTCGTTAATGCCCAGAGCCTCGAGCCGCTTTCTTACCTTTACCGCGCCGCGAACGCTCGTCGGTTCGGCGTTTGTTACGATAAGGGCGCGGTCAGCCGGAGCCGCCGCCGTGACAAAGCCTGAGCCGATGCCTGCGGGCGAGTCGATTATCACGTAGTCGAAGCCGCCCTTGAGTGCGTCCACAAGCTGACGGAACACCGACGGGCTGAGTTCGTTCTCCGCGTCGAACGGAGCCGCCATCAAAAAGAGATTATCGTTATTTTTGCTCTTGTAGACCGCCTCGCCGAAGGCGCAGTTACCGCACACGGCGTCGGACGCGTCAAAGAGAATATCCTGCTCGATGTCGAGCATAATGTCAAGTCCGCGCATTCCGCAGTCGCAGTCAATCAGCAGCACTCTTTTGCCCTGCTTGACAAGGGAAACCGAAAGACAGATACACACGGTCGACTTGCCTGTGCCGCCCTTTCCGGACGCCACAACGATTACATTGTTCATAATTACAATACCTCTTGTCTATTCTATCACAAAATTTCCAAAAGAGCAACAAAAGCTGAGGATTTTTTCAAACAAATTTTATAATATTATTTTGGGCATAGTGCTTAATAAGTCGGCGGATAATCAGGGACTTATTAGTTATTAGGCAGGGAGTATCAAAGTTCAAAATACGCGCTCAGCATTTCCTTAGCCGTGCGCATGGCAAATTTAGTGTTTGCGCCGTGCTCGATTATCACCGCGGCGGCGACCTCGGGCTTTTCAAACGGGGCGAAGCATACGAATGCCGCGTGGTCGCTGCCTGAGTTTTCAGCCGTGCCGGTCTTTGCACCGACGCTTACGGGGAAGTCGTAAAACTCGCTGTACGCGGTGCCCTCGGGGTCCTGCGTCACCATGAGCATGGCGTTTTTCACATCGTCGATGTATTCCCGCTTCACGCCGAGGTCACAGATTTCCTCCGGCTCGGTTTTGCTGATTATCTCATTGCGGCTGTAGTCGGTGATTTGCTTTACAAGGTGGGTTTTCAGCCGTGCGCCGCCGTTGGCGAGGGTCGCCGTATATGTCGCGAGCTGCATGGGAGTGAAGGCGTTGTCCGACTGACCTATCGCCGCCTGAACCGTGTTGCCGTCCGTCCAGCTTTCGCTGTCGCGCCCCGCGAGAACGCCGCGGCTCTCCTCGATCTCAAGCCCCGTGTATTCGCCCAAGCCCGTTTTCGCGGCGAAGGCGGACATCTTTTCTATCCCGAGCCGCCGTCCCGTTTCCGCAAAAAATACGTTGCAGGAGTGCGCGAGAGCCGTGAACAGGTTCTCGCTGCCGTGGTAGTGCATGCAGGCAACGACGTTCGAGGGGTAGTAGTCGTAATACCGCGCGCAGTAGATTTCGGTTTTCGGAGTGATAACTCCGCTGTCGAGCGCCGCGAGAGCCACGCAGGGCTTGAAAACCGATCCGCAGGCAAAGCTGCCCGAGCATGCGCGGTTGAACAGGGGAGCCGCCTTGTTTTCAATAAGACCGAGGTAGTATTCTCCGTCGCCTGAGTAGCGGTTAAGGTCGTAGGTCGGGAAGCTCGCTGCCGCGAGAACGGAAAAATCGCTTACGTCAAGCATAACCGCCGCGCCCGACTCGCAGTCTTTAGCGCCCGCGTTCTGAGCCGCCGCAACGTTTTTTTCGAGGGCGTCCGCAGTCGCCTTTTGCAGATTTGAATCGAGGGTCAGCCACACCGTGTTGCCGCGGCGGGCGTTTATACCGTCGTCGAAATTTCCCGAGATGACGCGCCTGCCGCTTTTTCCACGCAGCTCTTCCTCGAGAGCGGATTCTATACCGGACTTGCCGATGCTGTCGGTCAGCTTGTAGTCCTTGTCTGAAAGCGCGTCGTACTCCTCGGCGGAGATCGCGCCGACGGAGCCGAGAATATGCGGAGCGAGTTCAGGCTGAACCGCCGAGCGGACGTGGTAAGTCTGTACCTCGACACCGTCAATGCCCTGAGTCTGCTCGCTGACGGCGCTGACGCACCTGCGGCTCACGTCATCCGCGAGCGTGAAGGAGCCGCCGTTTGGCAGGTCGCTGTTCCATTTGTCGCCGCAGCTTTTGATGATGTCGATCAGCCTGAGAATCGTGCCGTCGTCTGTTTTTGACTTGTCGATCACGATTTTATGACGCGACGTGTTTGTTACAAGACCTTTTCCGCTGCGGTCGAGTATCTCTCCGCGCACAGCCTCGGTCGCTACGCTGACGGTTCCCGCCTTTGCCGCCAGCTCGCGGTATTCTTCCCCGTGAACGAGCTGCCAGTCCGCGAGCCGCGACACGAACACCGCAAAAAGCATCGACAAAAATATTACGCAGAAGGTGTGAGCCTTAGTTTTCATCGTCCGTTCTCCTGAAATTGATCACCGACAGCGGCAGGAATGCAAGATACGTCAGCGCCGCGCGGATAAGGCAGCGCTGCCACATTGCCGTGCCAAAAAACAGCCGCAATATGAAATCAGCCGAAAAAACCGCCGCCGCTGCCCCGAGCGAGAGCAGCCAGACCGACGGAAGATTGCGGCGGAAGGACGTATGAAGCAGCGTCGACTGAAAGTAACACAGCAGGGCAAGCGTTACCGCGAAGAATCCTACGCCGCCTGATTCGAGGTCGGTCAGAGCGCCGCAGACGGCACCGTAAACAGTCGCGGCAGCGACCTCGTCCGACGTGAGCGACATTGCCGCCGCAACGAGAAAAAGCGGCTTTGCGCCGCCTGCCGCGGGTATCAGCCCCGGCGTGTTTTCCAGAATGTACAGCGCGGACAGCTCGAGTGATACAAGCACCGCGCGGAGTATGCTCCTATTCAGACCCGACCACTCCTTTCTCCGTGAACGAAATGACGACCGCCGCCTCTGTGAGCGCTTCAAAATCGGCGGCGGGCTCGAGAACCGCGAATGACGACGCGTCGGACGGGTCGGTTTTCAGCTCTGCGACTCTGC
This sequence comes from Lachnoclostridium sp. MSJ-17, assembly GCF_018918205.1. Classification (GTDB taxonomy): domain Bacteria; phylum Bacillota; class Clostridia; order Oscillospirales; family Acutalibacteraceae; genus Ruminococcoides. The sequence goes on from NZ_JAHLQB010000079.1 coordinate 5,014, forward strand.
CTATGATTATCCGCGGCGGATATACCCCGCCGTCGCCAGAGGTGAGAATCATGTCGCCTGTCTTTACGCGGCTGCTTTCGGAGAGCTGAGTCATCACAAGACTGCCGTCATGCCCTTCGACGATGCCGCTGTCCGAGGTCTCGCCGTCAATCGCCGCTACCCTTGTCCCGGGCGAGAGGAGGGTCGCGACGCGGCACGAAAAAGAGTCCGTTGATATGACCCTGCCGACGAGTCCGCTTTCGCAGATGACCGCGTCGCCGGTTCTTACGCCGAGGTCAGAGCCTGCGCCGAGACTAAAGCCGCCGAAGTCGTCGGTCGGAGCGCGCCGCGAAACAAAGGCGGGCTTGAGCTCCAAGCCGGGCGCGTTTTTCTTTAACCCGAAATAGCTCCACAGCGTTCTGTTCTCGTCCTTCAGCTCAAGACTGTCGGCGAGGGCTTTTTGCAGAGCGGCGTTTTCGGATTTCAGACGGTTGTTTTCGTCGAGCAGCTCCTCTGTTGACGGAGAATCAAGCTGCGCCGCGGCGTTGGCGCTCAGGTTGAAGATACCGCCGGTTACCGCGCTCCACGCGCTTCGCAGCGGCGAATCGTCGCCAAATGACAGAATGCCCGTCAGCAGCACCGCGAGCAGGGTGAAAAGCAGCGCCCGTCTGTTTTTGCGGCGGCTCGTCATCGGGACAGCCGTTTGAGCCGCGGAGCGCGGCTGCCGCCGAGCTTTTTTCCCGCGCCGTCGGCTACGCAGTCGAGCGGCTTCTGGGCGATGTGTACCGTCAGACCCGTTTGCTGTGCCACGAGCAGATCGATTCCTCTCAGGAGCGCGCCGCCGCCCGTGAGGGTTATGCCGTGGTCGATGATGTCCGCCGAAAGCTCGGGCGGAGTCTGTTCGAGCGTGGATTTTATCGCGTCGATGATTTTTTCGAGCTGCGGGTACAGCGCGTCCCTGACCTCGTCCGACGTGAGCGTCACGTCTTTAGGCAGCCCGTCCGAAAGGCTCCTGCCCTTGACGGTCATCTCCTCGTTCTCGCCGACGGGGAACGCCGTGCCTATCCGGATTTTTACGTCCTCGGCAGTGCGCTCACCGATAAGCAGGCTATAGCTTTGTTTTACATGGCGGATGACCGCCTCGTCCAGACAGTCGCCGCCTACGCGCACGGAGCAGGACGAAACTATCCCGCCGAGAGATATCACCGCTACCTCGCTCGTACCGCCGCCGATGTCCGCGACCATGCTGCCTACAGGCTCGTCCACCGGCAAACCCGCGCCCATCGCCGCCGCCATCGGCTCCTCAATAAGCGTCACAGGCGGTTTTGCTCCCGCCTGATACGCCGCGTCCTCGACTGCTTTGCGCTCGACCTCCGTGACTCCCGTCGGCAGGCATATCACTACCCTCGGCTTTACAAACAGCCCTGTTCTGACCGCCTTGCGCAGAAAGTGCTGCAGCATTTTGGCGGTGATGTCAAAGTCGGCGATGACCCCGTCCCTGAGCGGACGGAGCGCGCTTACGTTCGCGGGCGTTCTGCCTATCATCTCGCGGGCAGGCGTGCCTGCCGCAAGCACATTTCCGTCGCGCGAGTCTATCGCGACTACCGACGGCTCGCGCAGTATGATCCCGCGTCCGCGCATGCAGACGAGAGTATTCGCGGTGCCGAGGTCGATTCCGACGTCCTTTGAAAATGAAAACATTCTTACACTCCCTCAAAATAAGGATACCGGGTTTATTTTACACCGCCGCGCGCGTATTATTTGTCGTTTTTACGGAGCAAAAAGAAAAGGGAGCTTTCGCTCCCCGAAAAAATTTATTTCAGCTGCGTCCCGTCGAGCCGAAGCCGCCGGAGCCGCGTTTTGTGTCGCCGAGCTCGTCGACCTCCGTGATGTCGGGTGTGAACACCGGCGCGATGACCATCTGAGCCACGCGCTCATTCGGTTCGATCACATAGGGCTTATCGGAGACGTTGCAAAGTCCCGCGCAGACCTCGCCGCGGTAGTCGCTGTCGATTACGCCGACGCCGTTCGAAAGGCAGATGCCGTGCTTGACGCCGAGTCCGCTTCTCGCGTAGAGAAACGCCGCGCAGCAGTTGTCAGGCAGCTCGATCGCAATGCCTGTAGGCACTATCGCAAGCTGTCCTGGAGCGAGGGTGATCGGCTCGTCAATACAGGCGTAAAGGTCCATTCCGGCAGAGCCCGAGGTGGCTCTCTGAGGGATTTTCGCGCCCTCTCTGAGCTTTCTGATTTTGAGTTCCATATTAACCATCCTTCATTTTGAGCAGTTTCCTGCATAAATTTGATTTTTGTGAGATTTATTTTTCGAAAAGGAAATTATCATAAGGAAATTAAAAATCCTCATATTTCGAAAGGAGAAAATTTTATTTTTCCGTTAAAAAATTATTTTAACATTTCACAATTTACACATATCATTCCACACCGCGGCGGTACAATCCGCGTGTAAAATTATCTTTCAACATCGAAAAGCGGTTAAAATCGGCGGTTGTTTCCACTTTTTCCACATAGTTTTCCACACTGAACCGCCAAATGTCAAAGTTGGCGGCAAGACTTGAAATTTCCTCCGGAGCAATATAAAGAGGCACGCAATTGAGTATCTCAGTACATCCTCCGCCGCATTTCAGATAAAAGCGTTTGCCTTTTCTGTCCGTCATTTTACTTTGATTCTTGCAGGATTTACAGCTTATACCCGCGCTCCTGTTCGGACAGGCGCGGCAGAGCATGACGGGCAGGTGACCGCGGCTGATTATACCCCTCGGTATAGCTCCGCCGAGGCGGTTTATCCGCGCAAATGTAAGCTCAAAGCTCAGTTCAACGTCATTTATACCGTACTCCTCAGCCCAGAGCAGATCGTAGGTGTTGACGAGGTTCAGCCCGAAGCCGCCGTGAACGGTGAAGCTCTCCTGCTTTGCGAGGTACACCGCGCCGAGGTTGCCGCAGAGCGCGTGTTCGATGCCGATAGCCCGGACTTTTTTCAGTTGGTTTACGATCGACTCCTCGCGCCCGAACATTCCGCGCGGAATTTCAACGCCGATTTTAAAACCCTCGTTTTTCAGCCGCTCAAGCTCTCCTGTGTCGGCGAAAAGCGGCACGAAAACCAAATCAAACTCCCTGAATGCCGCGCCGAGCTTAGTGCCGGTGACCCTCGCGCGCTTTTCGGATTTTTGGGGGCGGTAGGGAGTGAAGTCAAATTTTTTCGGCGGATTGATTTTGTAGCTGTGGTGTACGCTGCGCCTGCGGTCAAGCTCACCGAGCACGTCGCGCCTCAGCTGATTGAGCGCCGACAGCGGCAGGCTGGTGTTTTCGCCTATGTCGAGGTCGAGCCGCGACACGTTATACGCCGTGCCGCCGGTCTTTGTCAGCTGAGCGCGGCACTTGTCTTCGGACAGCGCGACATTCTGCGCGGCTTCGCAGTTGATCTCGGTGTTTTTTGTGACGACGAGCGCGCCGTCGGTCACGGTGAGAGAGGCGGGTTTGCCTGCCCGCGCCGAGAACGAGGCTGTGATATCCACGTCCCTGACCTCGCTGCGATAGCCCTCGCGGATTGACGAGAGGAGCTTTCCGTCAGCCGAAACGACGTCGTCCTTTGTGCGGGTGCCGAACATTTCCTTTCCGATTTTGCCGTTGAAATAACCGTCGGTAAATCCCGTGCGCGAAAAAACACCGCGCAGCATCTCAGCAGTCGCGTCCGTGACGAAGCCGAGATCACGCTGTTCTTTGCACGCGCGTACAGCCGCCGCGACGTACTCGGGGCGCTTCATTCTGCCCTCGATTTTCGCGGAGTACACGCCGATTTCCTCCAATTCGCCGAGCCGGGGAATCAGGCTGTTGTCCTTTAAGCTGAGCGCGTGGCCGTCGCGCTGTCCCTGAACCGAAAACGGCAGGCGGCAGGTCTGTGCGCAGCCGCCGCGGTTGCCGCTGCGCGAGCCGAGCATCGCCGAGAAATAGCACTGACCCGACACGCTCATGCACAGCGCCCCGTGGACGAAAACCTCAAGCTCTATCGGGATTTTCGCGCATTCCTTTATTTCTTCGCGGCTCATCTCGCGCGAGAGCACAACTCGTTTGAAGTCCATTTCGTACAGCGCTCTGACTCCCGAGGGCGTGTGGACGCTCATCTGGGTCGAGGCGTGCAGCGGAAGGTCGGGTGCGATTTCGCGGGCAAGGCGTGCGACGCCCATGTTCTGGACAATAAGCGCGTCCGCGTCGGCTTCGGCGGCGATTTTTACCGCTTCTGCGAGGCTTTCGAACTCGTCGTCAAAAACGATGGTGTTGAGCGTAACGTAAAGCTTCACGCCGTGGATGTGACAGTAGGCGACGGCTTTTTTTAGCTCGTCGGGGTCGAAATTATGCGCCGACGAACGGGCGGAGAACTGCTTTTCTCCCACATAAACCGCGTCCGCGCCCGAACGGACGGCGGCAATGACGCTCTCCATACTGCCCGCGGGCGCTAAAATCTCAATGCTTCCCATGCTTTTTCTTCTTGTTATTCTTCGCGTAATCCGATGCGTTCACCGGCTTCTGCGGCTGCGGCTCGGGCTGAGCTTCCTCGAGGTCAAAGAGCGAGCCCTGCTCCATCGGCACATAGCCCATCAGCCTTTCCGCGCGCTTTTCCTGAACGGTTTTCTCGAACTGCTTTTCTGCGTCGGTTTTCTTAGGCTCGAACTTTTTAAGGCGCTCGTTGTCCTTGCTGAGCACGCGCAGCTGATCCTCAAGGGCGCGTATCCGCTTGCTCAGGCGTGTGTTCTCGTTGATAGCGTCGGTGAGCATGCTCTTGTAGTCCGTGCATTTCTTGTTGAGCTCGTTGGTGTGCTGCATTATCTGATCAGCCTTGACGACCAACTCCTTGTTGCGGCGCTTTTCTTTTTTACTGTCGTCGCAGCAGTCGAGGGCTACAAGGATCGCGCAGTCGCGCACGTCGAGGTTTTTGGCGGAACGGGACGCTTTGAGCAGACCTTCCGAAACCTCCGCCGCTATTCCCTTTACGTATTCCTCGTCGTCCTCGGTGATGACAATGTAGCTTCTGCCGTCGATCTGGACGCTTACTCTTTTTTTCACAGTACCACGCTCCCGTAAGATATAAGAATACATAATAATTATATCATGCCCTCTTTGTATTGACAAGTTACATGGCTGTCATATTGAGCTTTTGAGCGACTGAATGTTAATTTGGTGTTGAATTCTCTGTTGTAATATGTTAAAATAAAATATATATGTGCAATTGTACGGCAAAAAGAGGAGGGACTTTATGCCTACACCGTTTGACTCGCAAAAAACGTTCTACCGCTCGCCGTTCGGAGCCGTGGAGCAGGACACTACCGTGCGTTTCCGCGTGCTTCTGCCGCGCGCCGAACGCTCGAAGTACACCGAGCTTTGCGTCAAATACGACTACGACTACAACTGGGAATACATCAAGCTTATCTGGTGCGGCGCGTTTGATGACGTTACCGAAATCTGGGAGTGCGAATATACTCCCGACCGCGTGGGTCTTTATTGGTACAGCTTCCGCTTGCAGACGCCCAACGGAAACCGCTATTTACAGCCTGCCGACGCGTACAAAATCAGCACTATCGAGGATTCGCCCGGCAGAAGCTGGCAGCTCACCTGCTACAAAAAGGGCTTTGAGACTCCGAAGTGGCCTGTCGGCGGCGTAATGTATCAGATCTTTCCCGACCGTTTTTATTTCAGCGGCGAGGAGAAGAAGCTCAAGCGCAAGGATTTTACCCGCAACAAGGACTGGTACTCGCTTCCGGTATGGCAGCCCAACGAGAACGGTGAGATCACCAACTCCGACTTCTTTATGGGCGACCTCAAGGGCATCACCGAAAAGCTCGACTATCTCGAGAGCCTCGGCGTGAGCTGTATTTATCTCAACCCTATCGTCGAGGCGTACTCCAACCACCGCTACGACACGGGCGACTATTCTCACATTGACCCTATCCTCGGCACCGAGGACGATTTCAGGGAGCTGTGCGCGAAGGCTAAGGAGAGGGGTATCCACGTCATAAACGACGGCGTTTACTCACACACAGGCTCGGACAGCGTCTACTTCAACCGCTCGGGACGCTACGGCGACGGCGGCGCTTACCGCGACCCCGATTCTCCGTACCGCAGCTGGTACAAGTTCTACGAATGGCCCGATAACTATCATAGCTGGTGGGGCTTCTATACCCTGCCCGAGGTTATCGAGACCTCGCCCGAGTTCAATGAATACATCAACGGAGAAAACGGCATCGTCCGCAAATACATGCGCATGGGCAATTCAGGCTGGAGACTTGACGTCGCCGACGAGCTGCCCGACGAGTTCCTCGAGAACCTTCGAAACAGCGTAAAGGCTGAGAATCCCGAGGCGATAGTTATCGGCGAGGTCTGGGAGGACGCGAGCAACAAGGAGAGCTACGGCGCAAGGCGCAAGTTCCTGCTCGGCTACCAGCTCGACTCCGTTATGAACTACGTTTTCCGCGGAGCTATCATCGACTTCTGCCGCGGACAGGACGCGCGCTATACCATGGCGACTATCATGAGCGTCATCGAGAACTACCCCCGGCCTGTGCTGCGTGTACTGATGAACTCCCTGTCTACCCACGACACCGAGAGAATCCTCACCCTTCTCGCGGGAGAGCCGCTCAACGGACGCGACAGAGAGTGGCAGGCGCATACAAAGATGACTCCCGAACAGAGGGAGCGCGGTTTGAAGCTGCTCAAGATCGCCGCCGCTATGCAGTACACACTCCCCGGCTTCCCGTGCGTTTACTACGGCGACGAGGCAGGTATGGAGGGCTACAAGGACCCGTTCAACCGCTGCTGCTATCCGTGGGGCAAGGAGGACAAGGAAATGGTCGAGTACCACGCGCGTCTGGGCAAGCTCAGAGCGAGCTGTTCGGCTCTCTGGGACGGCGATTTCATAAACGCCCACGCTCAGGGCAAGCGTCTCGCCTATGTCCGTCACGACCATGAAACCGCGATTTACTGCGTGTACAACATGTCCGAGGAGGAGATGGTTCTGGAGACTCCGCCGGGATATTCCAACGCGCAGGCGTTCTTCGGCTCAAGGCTCGAGAACCACAAGCTGTACCTCAAGCCTATAAGCTGCGAGTTTTTGATTATTGATTTATGATTCCAAAAGGAGCGCGAGCAGTGCCCGCGTTCCTTTTTTGCCGCAAAACCTTAAAAACACCGTGAATCTGCCCTCTGTCACACTTGACATCAGCGCTTTAATGCGGTAAAATAAAGGGTAATCGTTAAATAGAATTAATAAGGGGTTATATCTATGAAGTTAACAGGCGCGGAAATCATCTGCGAATGTCTGCTCGAGCACGGCGTAGACACCGTGTTCGGCTATCCCGGCGGCGCGGCTCTCAATACATACGACGCGCTCTATAAATACAGCGACAAAATCCGTCATATCCTCACCGCCCACGAGCAGGGCGCTTCACACGCGGCTGACGGCTACGCCCGTTCGACAGGCAAAACCGGAGTTGTGCTCACCACCTCGGGTCCCGGAGCTACGAATATCGTGACGGGTCTTGCGACCGCGAATATCGACTCTATCCCGATGGTCGCTATCACCGCCAACGTCAACACCGACCAGCTCGGCCGCGACAGCTTCCAGGAGGTAGACATAGTAAACATCGTCAAGCCTATCACCAAGGCGAGCTTCCTTGTCGAGCGCGTTGAGGATCTGGCTCCGACTATCCGCAAGGCGTTTGCCCTTGCGAACCACGGCAGAAAGGGTCCCGTTCTCCTCGACGTGCCCAAGAACCTGACCGCTCAGACCGCCGAATACGAGTCCGCGGAGCCTATTCCTCCCGAGCTTATCGAAATAAAGAATCCCGAAAGCATCCGCAGGATCCAGAAGCTTATCGCAAACGCCGAGCGTCCGATGATTTACGCGGGCGGCGGCATTCTCAGCGCGGACGCCTGCGAGGAGTTCATCGCGTTTGCAGAGCTGATCGACGCTCCGGTATGCTGCTCGCTCATGGCTCTCGGCGCTATTCCCGCGTCGCACCGTCTCTGCGTCGGCAACATCGGCATGCACGGCGGCTACGAGACCGGCATGGTCACCGCCGAGTGCGACCTCATGATTTCCTGCGGCGCGCGTTTTTCCGACAGAGTCGCGGGCGACAGAGAGCGCTTCGGCGAGCAGGCTAAGATCGTCCAGCTCGAGATCGACGAGCGCGAGATTAACAAGAACGTACACGTCGACGACTACGTCCTCGGCGACCTCAAGCAGAGCCTTATCGCTCTCACTGCGGGCATGGAGCAGCAGAAGCACTCCGAATGGCTCGAACAGATCGAGGTCTGGAAGCACCACTTCGACAACGTAGAGCTTTACAACGACAAATATCCGCAGCCGCAGGACATTATAAATGTAGTCAACAGGCTCAAGGGCGACGAGGATATCATTGCCACCGACGTAGGTCAGCACCAGATGTGGGTCGCGCAGTTCGCGAAAATCGAGAGTCAGCGCACTCTGCTCACCTCGGGCGGCATGGGCACCATGGGCTTCGGTATGGGCGCTTCGATCGGCGCGCAGATCGCGAATCCCGATAAGCGCGTATTCCTCTTTACGGGCGACGGCAGCTTCCACATGAACCTCAACGAGCTCGTCACCCTCAAGTCGTACAATCTGCCCGTCATCGTGCTCGTGATGAACAACTCCGTGCTCGGCATGGTAAGACAGTGGCAGAAGCTGTTTTACGGCAGCCGTTTCTCGCAGACCGACCCTCACAGGGCTACGGACTTCGTAAAGCTCGCCGAGGCGTTCGGCGTAACAGGAATGAGAGTCAAGCTTGACACCGAAATCGAGCCGGCTATCCGCAAGGCTATGGAGCTTAACGGCCCTGTAGTCATCGACTGCGTCATCAGCCCCGATGACAACGTTCTCCCGATGATTCCGCCCGGAAAGACTATCAACGAGATCGTAACCGAGATGTAAGCAGCCGACAAATAATAAAATAATTTGCCGCCGAGAGTATTCCCGGCGGCTTTTGTTATGCGTATTGACAAGGCGATTTCAACGCGCTAAAATAAAAACAAAGGAGTGATGAAATTGGCAACTATAGAGGAGCTTCAAAAAGTTATCGACAACAGCAAAAGCATAGTTTTCTTCGGCGGAGCGGGAGTGAGTACCGAGAGCGGTATACCCGATTTCCGCAGCGTAGACGGACTTTATAATCAAAAATACGACTACCCTCCCGAGGAGATACTCAGCCACACCTTCTTCATGAAAAAGACGGAGGAATTTTACCGCTTTTACCGCGACAAGATGCTCTGCCTTGACAAGAAGCCCAACAAGGCACACCTCAAGCTTGCCGAGCTTGAGCGCGCAGGCAAGCTCTCAGCCGTCGTCACCCAGAATATTGACGGACTGCATCAGGCGGCGGGCAGCAGGCGCGTTTACGAGCTTCACGGAAGCGTGCTGAGAAATTACTGCCGCAACTGCCGCAAGTTCTACTCCGCGGAGTTTATCAAAAATTCAACCGGCGTGCCGACTTGTGAATGCGGAGGCATCATCAAGCCCGACGTCGTTCTCTACGAGGAGGGTCTGAGCGACAGCGTGGTAACAGGCGCGCTCAACGCTATACAGACCGCCGACACGCTCATCATCGCGGGCACAAGCCTGACTGTGTACCCGGCGGCGGGATTTATCCGCTATTTCAGGGGCGACACGGTCGTCCTTATCAACCGCGACTCAACTCCCTACGATTCTCAGGCGGACTTGGTATTCCGCGGCAAGGTCGGAGAAGTGTTGGGAGAGTTGAGAGTTTAGAGTTGAATTAAACTACCAACTACTAACTACCAACTAAAAAAGGCTCCCGTCGGGAGCCTTTTGCTATTCATCATATAGTGCCGAAGATTCTGTCGCCTGCGTCGCCGAGTCCGGGGCAGATGTACGCGTTCTCGTTGAGCTGACGGTCAAGACAGCCTACGTAGAGCTGAATGTCGGGGTGAGCCTTCATCAGAGCGCTTACGCCCTCGGGAGCCGCGATGATCGACATGAACTTGATCTTTCTGCCGCCGTGCTGCTTTATCATTGTGACGGCGTCAACAGCAGAGCCGCCTGTCGCGAGCATGGGGTCGACGACTACTATCTGTCTTTCATCGATGCTGTCGGGCAGCTTGCAGTAGTATTCATGAGGCTGATGTGTTTCGGGGTCGCGGTACAGACCGATGTGGCCTACCTTCGCAGAGGGAACAAGGGCGAGAATGCCGTTGACCATTCCCAGACCCGCGCGGAGAATCGGAACTACCGCGAGCTTTTTGCCGTCGATAACGGGCTGGATTGTGGTTTCGATCGGGGTCTTGACCTCGACGTCGGTGGTGGGCAGATCGGCGAGAGCCTCGTAGCCCATGAGCATCGCGATCTCCTCGATGATCTTGCGGAACTCGTTGGTGCCTGTGGTTTCCTTGCGGATAAGTGTGATTTTGTGCTTTATAAGCGGGTGGGTCATATAAGATACTGACATAATCAAAACTCCTTCAAAAATTCCGTTATTTTCTCAAACTGCATGGAGTGCGACGCCTTGACCAGCACCGTGTCGCCGCCTCTGAGCAGCTTGGGCAGGTCCTTGCAGAGCTTCTCTATGCTCTCATACCATAATCCGTCAGCGCCTCTTGCAAGCTCCCTCGCGAGCTCGCCGACGCAGAGCACGAGGTCAACGCCTTTTTCCCTCGCGTATTTTCCCGTGTTATAGTGCAGGGCAAGCTCCTCGCTGCCGAGCTCCTTCATGTCGCCGAGGATCGCGACCTTTCTGCCCTTGAGGTTGACAAGAGTGTCGATCGACGCCTGAACCGAGGTCGGGTTCGCGTTGTAGCAGTCGTCGATGATTTTGAACCTGCTAGTGTTTATAACATTCGCGCGGCTGCCGACGGTCTTGTACGCCTCAACTCCGCGGATAATCTCGTCGTCGGTCATTCCGAGCAGATTGCCCACAGCCGCTGCCGCGAGCGCGTTTGAAACCATATAGGTGCCGATCGCGGGAATGACAACGTGCAGCTTTTTGCCGTCAAAGCAGAGGTCGCAGCTCACGCCGCCCTCGCCGTTGTTTACTATGTTCTCGGCGTGGTAGGGGTTCTTCTCGCTGATGCCGAAGAACACGGGCGTTTTGCCGTTGACTTCACTGACGGTCGAGAGCTTGTCGTCGTCGCCGTTTAGTATGTACTCGGCGTTCTCTCTCGCGGACTTGAACATCTCGGTTTTTGCCTTGAGCACGCCGTCGCGGTCGCCGAGGTTCTCGAGGTGGCAGCAGCCGATTATCGTCAGCACACAGAAGGTCGGCTGAACCATATCGGTCAGGCGCGTCATTTCGCCGAAGCCGGAAATACCCATCTCAATGACCGCAGCCTCGGTATCCTCCGGCATAGCGAGCAGCGTCAGCGGTACGCCGAGCTCGTTGTTGAGGTTGCCCTGAGTTTTGTGAGTCCTGAATTTCTGCGAGAGCACGGCGTAGAGCATTTCCTTTGTCGAGGTCTTTCCTACGCTGCCCGAAACGCCGACGATCGGAATGTCGAACTTCTCGCGGTACGCTTTGCCGATTTTCTTGACCGCGTCAAGAGTTGAAGGAACGAGGATATACGGCTTATCGGCGTTTTCGGGAGCCTTCTCGCAGATCGCGCAGATCGCTCCGCTTTCGTAGCATTTATTGATAAAATCGTGGCCGTCGACGCGTCCGCCCTTGATAGCGAGGAAGAGCGAGCCGTCCTTGATATTGCGGCTGTCGCGCTCGACCGAGGTGATGCACTCTGACTTCATCTCGTCGCTGCCGACGTATTTGCCGCCGCACGCCGCGGCGATTTCACTTAGAGTAAAAGGCAACATAACTACACCTTACTTCTCGTATTTTTTCATTGAGATCTCGATGATCTGTTCGCAGAGGTCGGCGTAGGAGATACCCTCGACCTTTGCCTCCTGCGGAAGCAGGCTTGTGGGAGTCATGCCGGGCAGTGTGTTCGCCTCAAGGCAGTACGCTCTGCCGTCCTCGGTTAGAATGAAGTCGACTCTCGCGTAGCTCTCGAGGTGAAGCGCGTTGTAGGTGGCGACTGCCGCTTCTCTGAGCGTCTTGTCCTCGTCGGGGGTGATGTCAGCCGGACAAACGTCGCGCGCGGCTCCCGCCTGATACTTTGTCTTGTAATCGTAGAAGCCCTCGTTGGGAATGATCTCGATCGGAGGAAGCGCCTTGCCGCCGAGCAGACCGACGGAAAACTCCCTGCCCTTGACGTATTCCTCAACGACGATCTCGTCCTCGCCGTAGCTGAACGCCTCGGCGACTGATTCCTTGTACTCGTCAGCGTTCTGAGCAATAGTGATGCCTACGCTCGAGCCGCCGGAGCAGGGCTTTACGACGCAGGGGAAGATATCCCACGCCATAGCGTCCTTGGCGGACTTGTAGATCTCGCCCTGAGGAGTGAGAATGTGCTTCTGGATAAGCACGCTCTTGGTGATGCCCTTGTTCATAGCCAGCGCCGAACCGAGGTACGGAGAGCCGGTGTACTTAAGGCCGAGCAAATCGAGGGTCGCCTGAATCTGACCGTTTTCACCTGCGCCGCCGTGGAGAGCGAGGAAGGTGATGTCTGCGTAGCTGCAGATGTCGATGACGTTCTCGCCGAGGTAGCGGTTCGACTTGTCGCGTCTTTCCTCGATGATCTCGTCAATATCGGAAATCGTATCGCCGACCTTTACGGAATCGGTGAAGCTGTAGTTTTGCTTGAACAGGGCGTAAACGTCGCAGATGTCGCACTCGTAGCCCTTGAAAACGTCGAGCAGCACAACCTCGTGACCCTTTTCCCTGAGCGCCGCCGCGACCAGAATGCCTGATGAAATGGACACGTCGCGTTCGGTGCTTGTGCCGCCTGCCAGAACGACTATTCTCATAATATATCCCTCCGAAGGTTTTTCTGTAAAGTTATTCACATTATATTATAATATTTTTCGGATTATAAATCAAGTGCCATTTTTGAGCGGTTAGTGAGTGGCGGGTAAGCCCGCACCCGATTTATATTCGGAGCGGAGCGACCCATAATTGTCCATTGTCAATTGTCAATTGTCCACACTCCACACTCCAAACTCAACACTCTCTGTACTTGACCGGCTCTGTTTCGTAGACGTTATTTCCCTCGCTGTCAATGGCGACTATGCACGGGAAGTCCTCTACGGTGTAGCGTCTTACCGCCTCGGTGCCTAAGTCCTCATAGCAGAGGAGCTCTTCTTTTTTGATGCTCTTGGCGATCAGCGCGGCGGCTCCGCCTATAGCGGCGAGGTAGACGCACTTGTTTCTGACTATCGCGTCGATAACGTCCCTGTTTCTCGCGCCCTTGCCTATCATGCCCTTGAGCCCGAGGTCGAGCAGAGCGGGAGTGTACTTGTCCATGCGGTAGCTCGAGGTCGGACCTGCGGGGCCTACGGCGTAGCCCGGCTTTGCAGGAGCGGGTCCTACGTAGTAAATCAGCTCGCCTTTTATGTCTACGGGCAGCGGCTCGCCCTTTTCTATCAGTTCAAACAGTCGCTTGTGAGCGGCGTCGCGTCCGGTGATAATGGTGCCCGTAAGCAGAACGCTGTCGCCCGCGTGTAAATCCGCGATTGCTTCATCGGTGATCGGAAGCGTTATTTTTTTTGTCATATTGTTGCTCCTTAAATCTCAACGCTCGCGTGTCTTGCGGCGTGGCAGCAGATGTTCACAGCTACGGGCATACCCGCGATATGCGTCGGTGAGGTCTCTATATTCACGCCGAGCGCGGTCGTGTTGCCGCCGAGTCCCGCGGGACCGAAGCCCATCTTGTTTATCTCGCCGAGAAGCTCGTCCTCGAGGGCTGAGTATCTCGGGTCGGGGTTTGAGGTATCTATCGCGCGGAAGGTCGCCTTTTTCGCAAGCTGCGCCGCTCTCTCAAAGGTGCCGCCGATTCCTACTCCCACGACGACGGGCGGACACGGGTTGGGCCCCGCTTTGAACACAGTGTCGAGAATGAACTTCTTCACGCCCTCAACGCCGTAGGACGGTGTGAGCATTTTTATCGCAGACATATTTTCGCTGCCGAAGCCCTTGCCGCCGGCGGTGATTTTTATCTTGTCGCCCTTGACGATCTTGGTGTGAATGATCGCGGGCGTGTTGTCCTTTGTGTTTACGCGGTCAAAAACCGGGTCGCTGACAACGCTCTTGCGCAGGCAGCCGTCACGGTACGCCTGACGTACGCCCTCGGTTACAGCCTCGTCAAAATCTCCGTCGACGCAGACCTTGTCGCCGTATTCAACAAAGAGCACAGCCATGCCCGTGTCCTGACAGAGAGGTATTTCCTCCTCGGCGGCAATCCGGTCGTTCTCGATGATCTGCGAGAGCACGTCCCTGCCTACGGGTGATTTCTCGCTGTCCCGCGCCTTCTCGAGCGCGCAGAGAATATCCTTCCCGATAAAATAATTGCAGTCCATAAAAAGCTTTTTCACAGCCGAGGTTATCTCCTCAGCGGAAACCGCGCGGAATTCCATTGTACCAGTCCTTTCAGAATACATAACCTTTTATATTATAAATTATTTTTCAAAGTATTTCAATACTGATAAATTTATGATATAATAGCCTTGTATATACATATTTCTGTCACATTTATGTGTTATAAAGAGGGCAGAACCCATTACAGCGAAAAGGAGAATAAAATATGCCGAAAATATTAGTTGTCGACGACGAGTTCCGCATTCGTCAGATTATCAGAAAATACGCCGAGTTCGAGGGCTACGAGGTAGCCGAGGCTGTCGACGGTATGCAGGCAATAGAGGTCTGCCGCAAAAATAAATACGACCTTATCATCATGGACGTTATGATGCCGGAGCTTGACGGTTTTTCAGCCTGCCGCGAGATCCGCAAGTTCTGTTCCTCGCCGATTATCATGCTTTCGGCGCGCGGCGAAGAATACGACAAGATTCACGGCTTTGAGCTGGGGTCTGACGACTATGTAGTCAAGCCCTTTTCGCCGAAGGAGCTTATGATGCGCGTCGCGGCGGTCATCAAACGCTCGGGCGGCAAGACAGAGGAGCAAAAGCGCGACGTCTACACCTTCAAGGGACTTGTTATCGACTTCTCGGCGCGTATCGTCACCGTTGACGGCAGCCGCGTCGACATGACTCCGAAGGAGTACGAGCTGCTGTTTTACATGGTGCGCAACAAGGGTCTCGCCCTCACCAGAGAGAGCCTTATCAGCGAGGTCTGGGGCTATGATTTCTTCGGCGACGAGCGCACCCTCGACACCCACATCAAGCTGCTCAGAAAGAGCCTCGGCGCGTACAGCAAATGCATTGTGACTCTGAGAGGAGTTGGCTACCGCTTTGAAGAGGTTGTTTAAACGTCCCGCGACGCTGCACTTCAAGCTGCTCGCGTACTTTCTCCTCTTCGGCGCGATAATTCTGGTGGTGCTCTGGGTGTTTCAGAGCTTCCTCATAAAGCCCTACTACACCACCAAGAAGTCAAAGAGCGTGCAGCAGAGCGCAGAGCGGATAGTCAAGGCTATAGAGCAGAACAAGAATATCTGGACTACGATAGACAACGTTGCGAGCTACAATTCGCTCACCGTCAGCGTTTACGGCACGGACTCCGTGCTGGGCTTCAATTCTCCTATTTACGAGATAAACTACGACAATCCCGCCGCGAGACTGACTGTAGAGACTCACGAGATCAATTCCTACTACCGCCTCGCCAAACAGAACGGCGGAACCTACATGACCGTAGACTCAAACACCGTTTCCGACATCGCGCGGCAGAAGCTTGACATGCTCCGCAACGCGTTTACGGGAGCTTCAAACGACAGCGCCGCTCCCGAGGTTCACTACAAGTCGAGCTCCACGGGCAGCATGGAGAATATGGTTTACGCCGCGATTGCGACAAAGCCCGACGGCGAGGAGATGTTTTTGCTCGTCACCTCGTCGATAACTCCGCTGAGCAACACCCTTGACATCATTCAGGGTCAGCTGCTCTGGGTATCGTGCGTGTACATTGTCCTGTCGATAGTATTCTCGCTCTTTGCGAGCCGCCGCATAGCCAAGCCGATCTCAAAGACGAACAGCGCCGCCAAGGAGCTCGCGAAAAAGAACTACGAGATCGACTTCAACGCGAGAGGTTATCTCGAGGTCGAGGAGCTTAACGACACCCTCAACTACGCGAAAACCGAGCTTGCAGCCACCGATAAGCTCCAGCGAGAGCTTATCGCGAACATATCCCACGATCTGCGCACTCCGCTCACGATGATCACGGGCTACGGAGAGGTCATGCGCGACCTTCCCGGCGAGAACACGCCCGAAAACATTCAGATCATCATCGACGAGGCAACCCGTCTGTCGACTCTTGTAAACGATCTGCTCGACCTCTCAAAGCTCCAGTCCGGCGCTTTGCAGGCAGTGAAGAAGGAGTTCTGTCTTACCGACAGCATTCGCGAGATTTTCAGCCGCTACTCAAAGCTCGTTGAACAGGACGGCTACAACATCATCTTCGAGGCGAAGGAGAACGTCATTATCAACGCCGATGAGCTGAGGATTTCGCAGGTGGTCTACAATCTTGTCAACAACGCCGTAAACCACGTCGGCGAGGACAAGACAGTCATCGTCACTCAGACCGTCAGCCGCGGCAAGGTTCTCATTGAGGTCACCGACCACGGCGAGGGCATTCCCGCCGACAAGCTCGAGTACATCTGGGAGCGCTACTACAAGGTCGACAAGGAGCACAGGCGCGGAGTCATCGGCTCGGGTCTGGGACTCTCGATCGTAAAGAGCATTCTCGACGCCCACAACGCCCGCTACGGCGTGAGGTCGACCCTCGGAAAGGGCAGTACCTTCTGGTTTGAGACAGGCATTGTCCGGACGGAGAGAAGATAATTTAATTGACAATGGACAATGGACAATTATGGGTCGCTTCGCTCCGATCAATATACTTTTCGGGCGGTAACATCGTAGTGACAGCCCTTGCGGCTGTCAGGAAACGCGAACAACAGCTTACCGTTATATCATTTTCTCTGCGATAAACGCGCATTATAGATTATTTGCAAAAAAAATTCAGGACGGTTCGTTTGAGCCGTCCTGTTTGTTATATTATTCAATTGAATAGAACCGCTTAGCATTCTCGGCGGTAATGTCGAGCACCTGCTGTGCCGTCATGTTCCTGAGCTGAGCGATTTTTTCAGCGGCAAATACTATCATAGAGCTGTCGCAGCGTTTTCCGCGGAACGGAACCGGCGCCATATACGGCGCGTCGGTCTCAAGCAGCAGTCTGTCGAGCGGGATCTCCGACGCTACCTCGACGCTGTGTCTTGCGTTTTTGAATGTGACTACGCCGCCGAGACTGATGTACAGTCCCATGCGCACCGCCTCTCTCATCAGCTCGACGCTTCCGGAAAAGCAGTGAACGAGCGCGTTCGGGCGGTATTTTCTGAGCAGATCGAACACGTCGCCGTGCGCCTCTCTGTCGTGAACGACTATGGGCATTCTGAGGTCGAGCGAAAGCTTGAGCTGTTCCTCAAATACGCGCTTTTGCTCCTCGCGCGGAATGTCCCAGTGGTAGTCGAGACCCGTTTCTCCGATCGCGACGACCTTCGGGTGCTTTGTAAGCTCTGCAATTTGGTCGAGGTAATCGCCGGGCAGATTTTCGAGGTTTTCGGGGTGGATACCGACAGCCGCGTAAATATAGTCGTACTTTTCCGCGAGTGCGATGACGCGCTTCGCGTTTTCAATATCGACGGAGTTGTTAACTATTCCGCACACGCCTTTTTGCGGCAGAGAACCGAGCACAGAGTCCCTGTCCTCATCGAACCACCCGTCGTCGTAGTGCGCGTGCGAGTCGAAGATATTGGTCATGATATTTTTAGTTGGTAGTTAGTAGTTGGTAGTATTTGTCGAATTTGCTGACAACTACCTACTACCCAACTACCTGCTACCAACTTCTTCTCCTTAGCATATTTTCGCGCCGGCGGGCATACCTTCTATTGTGAGCACCTGGAGCTTTTCGTCCTTGCCCTCGCCCTCAACGGCTGAGAGGATCATACCGTGGCTCTCAACGCCGCAGAGCTTCACGGGCTTGAGGTTCGATACAAAGAGTATCTTCTTGCCGACGAGCTCCTCGGGCTGATAGAACATCGCGATGCCGCTGACGATAGTACGCTCGTCCGCTCCGTCAAAAATCGTGAACTTCAGGAGCTTCTTGGACTTCTTGACCTTCTCGCAGGCTTTTACCTCGCCTACGCGGATATCGCTTGCCGCGAAGTCGTCGATGCCTATCTGAGCGACGTTTGCTAGCTCCTCGCGGATTTTAGCGGCGCGCGGATCTTCGTCGTTATTTTTGATAATGCTGTTGAGCTCCTCGATCTCCTTCTCAACGTCGATTCTCGGGAACAGAGCCTCGCCCTTCTTTATGGTGACGTTTTCGGGAAGAACGTTGAACTTATCGGCGTTTTCGTAGCTTGCGGAGTTCTCGTCAGCGCCGATCTGCTCTAGAGCCTTGGGCATGGTTGTGGGCATGAACGCCGAGAGCAGAGTCGCGACGATGCGGATAGTGTCGAGCAGGTTGTAGAGGACGGTCGCAAGCCTTGCGCGGTTATTCTCGTCCTTCGCGAGGATCCACGGCGCGGTCTCGTCGATATACTTGTTGGCGCGTGAAACGACCTTGAAAATCTCGGCGAGGGCGTTCTGCAGCTGGGTTTTTTCGATATAATCGTCGACCTTTCCGCGCAGCGATACAGCCTGACCGATCAGATCGTCGTCAAACTCGCCCTTTTCACGTTCGGAGGGAAGTGTGCCGCCGAAGTATTTCTCGACCATCGCGACGGTGCGTGAAACAAGGTTGCCCAGACCGTTAGCAAGGTCGGAGTTGATGCGGTTTATCATGATCTCGTTCGAGAACGAGCTGTCCGAGCCGAGAGCCATCTCGCGCATGATATGGTAGCGGATAGCGTCCGCTCCGTAACGCTCGCCGAGAATGAACGGGTCGACAACGTTGCCGAGTGATTTTGACATCTTCTGACCGTTGAAGGTAATCCAGCCGTGGACCGCGAGGTGCTTGGGCAGCGGAAGCTCAAGAGCCATGAGCATTGCAGGCCAGATGATAGCGTGGAAGCGCATGATATCCTTGGCGACCATGTGGGTGTCGGCAGGCCAGTACTTGTCGTAATCGTCGTATTTGTCGTTGAGATAACCGAGGGCGGTGATATAGTTCGAGAGCGCGTCAATCCAGACATAGACGACGTGCTTGTCATCGAACGTGACGGGAATGCCCCAGTTGAAGGTCGTACGCGAAACGCAGAGATCCTCAAGACCGGGACGTATGAAGTTGTTTACAAGCTCCGTCGCGCGTGTTTTGGGACGGAGATAGTCGGTTTCAGTGAGAAGCTTCTCGATTCTGTCGGCAAATGGAGACATCTTGAAGAAGTAGGCTTCCTCCTTTGCCTCGGTAACCTCTCTGCCGCACTCGGGACATTTGCCGTCGACGAGCTGACTCTCTGTCCAGAAGCTCTCGCAGGGAGTGCAGTATTTGCCTTTGTACTCGCCCTTGTAGATATAGCCGCGGTCGTAGAGCTCCTTGAAGATTTTCTGGACGCTCTCGATGTGGTAGTCGTCGGTGGTGCGGATATAGCGGTCGTAGCTGATATTCATAAAGCGCCAGAGACCCTTGAAAATCTCGGCGATCTCGTCAACGTATTCCTTGGGAGAGACGCCCTTCTCGGCGGCCTTCTGTTCGATTTTCAGGCCGTGCTCGTCGGTGCCTGTGAGAAACATCACGTCGTAGCCCTGCATACGTCTGTACCGGGCGATCGAGTCGCAGGCGACGGTGGTGTAGCAGTGTCCGATATGCGGATTGCCCGAGGGATAGTAGATGGGCGTGGTGATGTAGAATGTTTCCTTTTTACACATGAGTAATTCCTCCTAATAGTTCAGCGAATGGGCTGTACCTTTTATTATAACAATTCTGTCGGAAAAATGCAACAGAAACACAACAATATGCCAAAAACACAGGGTTTGCCGATAAAATAAAAAAAACCCTTGACAAAAGGAATATTATATGGTATTATAATATAGCTGTAACGACAGCGCATATATCGCGGGATAGAGCAGTTCGGTAGCTCGTCGGGCTCATAACCCGAAGGTCGTTGGTTCAAATCCGGCTCCCGCAACCAAATAAAAATGGCTTAAACAGTGATGTTTGAGCCATTTTTCTTTTTGCAAAAATCAGCGATACAACGATAATTCTAATGTGGTTCTAAAAAACTTTTATAAGCAAGCTAAAATATCAGCGGAAATTGTACTTATCATAGCTTGTTTAGCTGAGTTATCAACGTGTGTATAGGTATCAGCGGTAAAATTGTAGTTGCTGTGTCCTAAAAATTCTTGAATTTCTTTCATGCTATACCCTTTAGCTAACATATAGCTTGCTGTACTGTGTCGCAAATCATGAAATGTAATTCGCCTTAACCCATACTTTTTTAGAATCTTTGCAAACCTGTGTGTAACATAATCGGGCTTGATCGGATAACCCAACTTATCAACACATACATAATCACTGACATAATAACTATCACCGCAAGTAACCGCTTGCTCGTTTTGAGCCTGCCTAACAAGATATAGATAGCTTTCAATTTCTTTTGCTTTTGACATATCTAAAACCCTGTTGCTTGTTTCGGTTTTTGTTTTCTTCTCAGCTACACTAACTAACTTACCGCCTTGTTTGGCTCTTACCACTGTTTCACAAATTCTAATAGTATGCTTGTCAAAATCAACATTTTCCCAACGTAAACCAAGCACTTCTTCACGCCTTAACCCTAACAATACCGCTAAATAAACCACAACCTCTAAAGGATCGTTTTTAGAATACTGTATTAAAGCCTTGATTTCATCAGCGTTATAAAAATCGTGCTCTGCCTTTTCTTTTTTCGGGCGTGTGACTGTTTCGCAAGGATTGTTTTTTAGAATCCTGTTAATAACCGCATATTTAAGGCTTGTATAAATGATCTGGTGATGTTTCAATGCAGTATTACCGCTCAAACCGCAATCACGTTGCAACCATTTATAATAAGCGTTTATATCGCAAGTTCTTAAATCTGCAAGCGCAAAGCCCTTTTCTTTGAAATAGGGATAAATGTATTTATCAATCATATGCACATAACCGTCATATGTAGTTAAACGCTTATCGGCTTTTGTTTCCTCATTCCATTTTTTGATATAATCACAAAACAGAATTTCTAAGGCTTCAACACTGATAATATCTGTGTATTGCTCTCTGAGTTCGTCAAGCCGTTCTTGTTGCTTGCGCTTGCCTGTAGTAGATTTCATACCCATTGAAACCCACTTCTGTTTATAACCACCTCCTGCTTTTTTAATGGATAATACGGCGTATAGATTGCCTTTTTTCTCTTGAATACTACCGTTAATCATAAGCTGCAAACCTCCATTAATTTACAGCCGTACAATATAGCAATTACATTATCGCATACCGTAAAGCTGTAGTCAAGTTCTAATACATTAGAAAAATAGCATTGTACCATTTATTACCCTTTGCTATTAATCAAGCTGCATATTTACATAGCTTATGACGGATTGTTTCGGTATTTTATATTTGTTACCAATTCTAAAATTTTTGATAATTTGTTTACTCAACAAACTTAAAGCTGTGTTTCTCCCGATTGATAACATTTTCTGTAAATCCTTAATTTCTAATATATCGGGATAATCTGTAAAAATCTCGCTATCTTCATTCATATACTCACCATTATTTCACTTTCTAATAATCAAAACCCTTTCTAAATTATTGTCATTCAGCGGCGAGAATCACAAGTTTGTTTTTGCTTCTCTGCTGTGTTTGCGAATTATTAACACTTTTCAGCTTTTACCGCAATTTTATCATAGTCACAATAAATTCTGTTATCAAATAGCTGCTGATATATCTTGTACCCTCTGTCGGCTGGAGAATCCTTTTCATCAAGCAAATTATCGGAATCCCATATATAAGTTACTTTCTTTGCTCCATACGCATAGAGTTTGGAACATATATACTCAACTTCTTCAAAAATTACATCTTTATCCATAGCAACTATGTATTCATTCAAATTCAAATCACATAGTATTTTGGCTTGTTCATTACTCATGAAATGACCTTGTATAGCAACCCCAGTATAATCACCAGTAGCTTTACCAACCGTATCACGCTTAAAGACCGATTTTTCAGCTTCAAAAATTGTTGCAAATCCTGATCTGATTATACTGTCATAATTTTCGTACAATCCAAAAACATTTTGCGATTTACTGTAATGGGCTGTGGTTTTATATTTTGGTATATCAAAATCATTTGCATAATCAACTGTTGTTCGCCCTGAGATAGCGATAATATCACCTGTTAAATAATGTCTTATCGGAAATACAATTCTGTTCTTTTTATAAGAGTATCTAATATCAAATTTTGATCTTGTTAATGGTAATATACCCTCTCTAAACCAACTTTCATGCAACATAGAAACACAACCAAAATACCATTTTATATCATTTGCTAACTCGGATTGATAATCTATTTTTTGTTCGGTTCTGGGAATTTCTTCATCTTCATGTTCAATATCATCGTTATCATAATTATCAAAATCAAAATCTTTCGTAGGCTTCAATAATTCATCTTTTGTCTTACCCTCAATACCTAATATCTTGCACAAATAACGAAAAGCGTCATAAAACTTTAGCTTCTTATTATATTGAATTAAAGCAAATATATCAGGATTATCACCGCCAATATTTCTTGTAAAATTTGATATGTTGATATATGGATTACAATAAACCTGAATTGCATTATATTTTGAACCGTCTATATTTGAACACTGATAAAAACTATTATTACCAATTCGATCTACCTTTTTAATATGTTTGCAACCGATTTTTTCAAGTACATCAGGAATTAAACCATTTTCAAATATGTATTGCTTTACATCTTTTGCGGTTAGTCTATTTTGATTAGCCTTTTTTCTATAATAACTACTCCAATCCAAAATAATCACCTCTTGCTTTGTTAGGATATACAAACGGCTTTTGCCGTTTGGCTCTATACGGAGAAAAAGTTTATTGTAGTTGGAGAGAATTTTGTCACCAAATGATAATTCTTCCTCCGTATAGAATCCGCCGTAGGCGGTTATATTCAATACTTTTTTTATAAAATGCAAAGTTGTCACCTTTTTCTTTATTAGTAGGGTTTATATATAATACAGAATATGGTGACAACTTTGTCATTTGCCAATTATTCTATAATGAATATAGTGACAATTATATCTTGTAATAGTCATTACATTCTGCTATTTTTGTATCATCAGGGTTTATCAAGTAGTCAATAAACAGTTTTTGTAAAATATATACGTTATCACTATTCTGTAAAAAGCTGTCGGGAGTTATACCAAAATATTCATCAATTTCTGAGTATGTATATTGATTATCGCCCGACTTGATAACGGCTTTATCTTCATTGACTTGCTGCTTTGCTTTATTGTGAATACTTCCTGCTTTTTTTAATGAAGATATTCCCATATTATCAATATATACTTGTTTGTATCTATCTCTTTCATTATCGGATATTTCAAGCACTGAAAAATTTAGCAGTGAATAGTTTGTATATTCGTTAATCGGAGTAGATAACATTTTGCTGTTAGCACCGATTTTTATTTCATTGAATACATATAACCAACCTTTTTTGTGATAGAGTTCATCTAATTTATCGTGGTATGCTTTCGGATTATAAAGGCTTGCAATATTACCATTCGGATAACCAAGTGCTTTAGCTGCTTCTCGTTTCGTGCTTTCTATTATGACTTCTTCGTTAAAATCAGCTTGTCGGTAATTCTTTTTATTGCCTATTCTTTCAACAATCATACTATAGGAATCGTAATGGATAATATTTTGCTCTTTCAAGCGTTTTAACGCATAATCAATATTACCTTTGTGTTTTCGTTTTATTACGGTTCTGAAAATTGATAGCTTTTGTTTGAAATAGCTGTCACTTATTTCTGTAAAATCTTGCTTTGTCAATTCTAAATATTTATCTATCAAAAAATTTGTTATATCTTTATCAAAAAATATTGATAGTATTTCTAACTTTCGTATTAACTTATTTAGCGTGGTATACAAAGTATAAACACCGTCTTTATCAATCTTCTGGGTTTTTGATAATTCATACATTATCATTAGCTTTAGAGCATTACAATATAATGAATTTTTAGCTTGCTCGTTTTTCTTGATCGGCTCATCATAAATATCAAGTATCAAGTATTCATTACTGTATTTCAGTTTTTCATAATCAAAATAGCGGAGAAAGTCTTTCTCTTGTAACTGTCTTGATTTTCCTGTTTTCGGGCTAACCTCTAATAATCGGCACAACTCTTTATAGTTTGCTACTACTTGACCGATATATAAATTATCTGTGTTATATTCGTATGCTATTTCTGAATCATCGGCTTGTTTGTGTCTGATCTGCCATAACCTTGTAGCTTCACCAAGTTTTAATGCAAATAGCATAGCGTTTTTATCTTCAACACTTTCAAACGGTTCAATTCCTAAATCGTATAGCTTATTGAAGAATTGAAGTATCATATAATATTCGCCGTATTCGTGTTCTTGTTTGCTGTACTCTGTTATTACCTTTAATAAATCTTTCTGTCGTGCGTTCGCTTTTGATTTCTGGCTTCTTGTTAATTTGCAATTCATATATTAATCACTCCATATTTTGTTTACCTCATAATTCATTGATTGCCCTGTTATAGTGCCGTGAAATTTTAGCATGAAGCCAAAGTCGGGGCTTATCGTCAACTTGTTTGATTTTTGAAGAAATAGACAAACCATTACCAAACTTTACTGTAATCGGCTCTCTCTCGTTTGCCTGTTGCAAGTGAGATAATGCAACATCTTGTAAAGCGTTGAAAACCTCTGTAACATCTTCAATACTATAATCTGTGCCAAGCTGCTTTGCGGTTTCTGCAAGTAAATTTCTTTTTGTAATTAGCATTTTTGTTTTTCTCCTTTGCTTATATTCCATAAATTAGTTTGCTGACCTTTTAACCGTCCTTTGCTTATCGCATGGGAATCACCTTATCCTTTCTGCGTGTTGCTCTGTTGAGAAAATTATCTTTACAATTTTATTATACAATTCTGATCTGATTTCAACAAATAAGAATCAAAAAAATATTTGAGAAAATCAAAATAATTGTTTTTTTATGTAGTCGGCTTGTATTCGCTCTGGCTATATCCTAACTATATCCACTAAATTTTGATTTGTCTATAGCCGTGACCTTGTAATTATAGATTTCGGAAATATAAATAAAACATATGTTTGGAATAATCTGAAATTCGTGATAATAACCGTTGCAATTTTCAAAAAAATATGTTATCATGTGCGTTTTGAAAAATATACAAAATTATACCGATATTTTGTACAATATGCACAATAACCAAGAGGTTACCTATAAACAAGGGATTATTATACTTCAAAAGGATTTAATTCTATAAAAGAATTATAAATACCGTTGCCGTTTGCTATTTGCTTTGCAAGATTAATTTGTCTTTTGTTTGTATATTATTAATAGAATAGCATGATATAGCAATACAAATTTAATGCGTTATGACAATGAAAAAATGTTGTAGAATACGTTATACAATGCCACATATGCGCTAAAACGCCGAGAATTGACTTATAAGCGATTTTTTGCTTTAGGTATATAATTATATTAAATTAACGTAAAAATGCGATATATGGCAATTCTCGGCAAAATAGAAATGTTGTATAAACTGTATCAGCGGAAATAAAAAGGTGTCAAGCTGCGGATAGCTCAACACCTAATTGATTTTTATTTTGTTGTTGCTCTCTCTTTCAATAGTTTGTCAAGAGTCGGTCTGCTGATATTTAGGGCTTTTGCAAACTGCACCTTGTTGATCTGTCGGCTCTGATACTGCTGATAGTATTTATTAAAGGTTTTATCATCAATACGCTTGACTTGACCGCCTTTATACTTGCCCTCTTTAACGGCTACTGCGATACCCTCTCTTTGTCTTTCAAGTAGGTTAGCTCTCTCAAATTCATAGATAGCACCAAGCATAGTAACCATTAACTTACCCTGTGGGGTACTGGTATCAATAGCTTCTTTGTTGCTAACCAAGCTAACACCTTTAGCTTTTAACTGCTCGATAATGTCAAGCAAGTCTTTTGTGCTTCGTGCTAATCGTGAGAAATCGTGAATATAAACAACATCACCATCACGAACATAATCTAACATAGCTTGCAACTCAGGGCGGTTAGTATCTTTAGCACTTGCCTTTTCAGTAAAATACTTTTCAATTCCCTTGTCTTTCATGGCTTCAAGCTGTCGGGCTTCGTTTTGCTCAACTGTTGATACTCGGATATAAGCAACTTTCATTGTGATAACCTCTCTTTCAAATAATCAAGAATAGTGTGTGTTTTGGATTAACTACACTATACCACATCGTAAATTATAAGTCAAGCACTTTCTTTACAAAATGTAAAATAAATTGAAAAATAATTTTGAATTTACAAATTATGGGCTTTTACAAGTGTAAACTGTGGGTATACCCTGTATTTACAAAAAAATAAAACGCTCTACAACTCATATAGAATTGTAAAGCGTTCTGATTTTTAGTTTTAAGACTCGGCAACGTCTTGAAATAACAATGTAAACAACAAACCATTAAATAAAAAATAAACCTCGTAATCATTTAATGGCGAATTGTCGCAGACAAAAATATCATGTACATTATTTTGGTAGATTTTGCAAACCTCGTTTTTTGATCTGTCGTTAATGATAATGTAATTGTCTTTACAATTTACTGAAACAAAAAAGCAAACTGTATCAATTATTTTTGTGGGGTTATTGCTCTCTGATACATCATCAGTGACTACGCAACGGAAAAAGACTGCGGAATCGAATTGCAAAACATCTTGTAATCTTTCGGCTTTTGAATAGTTTGTGTTTGTTTTCAAGTCATTAATGAAGTTTATACCTGTTTTGTTTAGCTTTGTTTTTGCCATTTAATCACCTTTCAATCAAAAAATAGGGGGTAATTTCAACTTTCGATTTGTTTTGAAATCTGGAATAGGTAAATACCAAGTTCAACTGTTAATCGAAAGTTGAAATAAACCAACCGTTTGAAATCTGTTTGACCGACTATCTTTCCTTGTCCTGTGAATATCTTAACACAAAAGAAATGCAAAAAAAAGTCTTGAGTTTTAATCGAACATATGATATAATAAAAGCAACATACAATTAATAAATACCGCTATACACCAAAATACTACAATTAATAATGTTATATGCTAATCTCAGTTTTATTTGATATCAAACTAAATAAAACTTGAATTTCAAGATAAAATATCATTAACTCAAAACAACTCTGCCGCTGTCCTCAGTTAATGCTATTTGTGCTATATTATGTACGGCTGTAGAGTTCTAAAAAAGTTCTAACGTACTTTGAAATTATTAATAAACCAATATAAACAACGATAAATAAAAACCTTGATAAACACTGGATTTTTTAACATTGATAAATCACTATAAACAGTGATAAATAGGTATAAAATCCCCTCATAACCCGAAGGTCGTTGGTTCAAATCCGGCTCCCGCAACCAAATAAAAATGGCTTAAACAGTGATGTTTGAGCCATTTTTCTTTTTGTTCTGAAACGCGATAATCAACGGCTTGTCGTTTATTTGTTGATTGTTCGTTTAAAAATACCCTTATTGTACCCTTGAACCCAGGGCAAGAGTCCAAATTTGAACCTTCAAAGACACAAAAACTCTGCGACGCTTTTCAAAAGAGTCGGCAGAGTTTTTTGTTTTATGCTCTCACATATTTTTGATTTTTACTTTTTGGCTTATCGGGGATCGTCATCTTAAGCTTTCCGCACTCAAGCAGCGGTGTAATGATTTCCTTCATCATATAATAGCGCGAAAAGCCTGTGAAATGCTCGAGCTCGGCGCGGGTACGCGGCGTAGCGCAGAAATCAAGCACCGCTTCTTCCAAATTACCGTCGCTTTTTTTCTCCGCACGCCAGATGTTGTTTTTGAACGTAACGATAAAATCTCCGCGTCTTACTTCAAAAACAGGCGCAGGCAGACCGGCGTTCTCAAATTCACGGCGAATGGTGGGGATACCCGAATAGCGGTTCTCGGTAACGTGCAGCAGTTCCAACATATTGGCGAGCGTGGCGTTTCTTGTGTCGGGACGCACCTTTCCGAGAGAATCGATAGAGATTTTACCGTACAGACCGCCGGGACTTTTGATTTCCATGCGATCGCGGTACATTTCGATCCGCACCGGAATGTTCTCGGTATGAATACTGTAATCGCGGTGAACAAGCGCGTTGAGAATGGCTTCTCTGACCGCTTTGGCGGGATATTCGGGAATATCGCTGCGCTTTCCCTTTTCATCAATGATTGTTTTGGTGCGGCTATTCCGTGCGACGAAGCTCTCAGCTGCTTCGAGCATATCGGAAATCGCGCCGGTGATCCGTTTGTTGTCGATAAAGCGTTCGTCGTCCGTTCCGGTCTGACCGATTTCCGTTCCGGGTATAACAACAGCCGTAATTGAAAACTGAGGGAAATACGCTTGCGGATATTTGGAGAACACCATGACGCCTGCGAGCGTCGGCGTGTCTCCGTCCATCACGCCCATGAGCTGCAGCAATTCGTCCTCGCTTACGTTCTGCGCGAGATTTTCACGTTCGTTTTTGACTGCGCGCTTGTAGTCGTCCAATCTGTCAGAGTCAAAAAGGGTTATCTTGGCGTTCGGAACTGTCCGTAAATCGTCATGAATACGCTTGCGGAATGCGTCGTAGCTGTAGATCTCATATTCGCTCATTAGCTCGTCCGCGTCGCCGACGCGTACATAAGAGCCCTTGATACGCCCTACGCCTTTGTAAAAACAAGGACGCTCTGAAATTTCAACCGCCGGTATTTCGGCGGAAACGATCACCTTGCCGCCAATCTCGCAAACGGTAAACAACGCTCTGACGGCAGGCTCCATCTGATTGCACTGCTCCGTGACTTTTTTCTGCAAATCCTGCGCGTCATAAACGCCCACCGTCGCGAAATCGGCAGATTCATCTATTCCGAATAGGATAATGCCGCCGCTGTCCTGATTAGAGAACGAGGACAGCGTATCAAATAACCGTTTTGGCGTGCCGATATGTGCCGCCTTTAATTCGATTGTCTGTCCTTCCGCTTTCGTTCGCTGAACCTTTTTTACTAAATCAAACAACGCTTCTTCCTGCATGAAACTTCACCTCTGTTATTAAGTATAACCGATTTCTGCCAACTTTTCAAGATTTCTGCCAACTATTTTTGAAATTAGAGCAACTAAACTTGATTTCTGCCAACTGTTTGCAGAAATAGAGCAACAGTTTTATTTAAAGTTGGCAGATTTTAAAAGAATATTCCCCAAAACTAAAAATCTTTGATTTTTGGGGAAACAGTAGACATTTCCCCGTGAGAGTCCAAATTTGGACCTTTATCAAATTATCTGCGCCTGCGAGGTCCAAATTTGGACTCTCGCCGGCGTTTTTTGCAGTTCATACGAGCAACAAAGTCAGCATTAAATAATTTTTCTTTGTGATATAATATGATTAGAGAGGGCAAGCTACCCAGAAAGGAGGAAGGCTATGAGCGAATAACAAAAAGCGCCGCAAGGGATGTTGGTGCATCCCTTACGGCTGAGATTCAAAACGCATTACCACACACATTTTATGAATCCTACCGATATTCTACCACGTTTCGGAGGATTTATAAAGCAGAAAAAGAAAAATCCTTATAACAAGGAGTTATCTCCGAAATAACGGAAAGGAGTATCAAACATGACATCAAATTATTCGGCAGAGCAAGCCGTAATCGTAAAAATACCCGTTGTCCTGACCATCAAGGACGCGATGCAGAAAATCAAACAGGATTGCCCCGATACGGCAATTTCCGAGCATTTTCTCCGTCAACTGATAAGGGACGGCGTTTTGCCGGCGTTAAAGGCAGGCAACAAGGCACTGATCAACATGGATGTGCTCAGCAAATTTCTCAGCGATCCCGAAGCGGAGAAGTTTCAGCCAAAAGGCTCCGCAAACAACGGAATCCGCCCTGTTCCATCGGGACGGTGAGCACATTGCGGTTGAATGAAATACTGAATCGGCTTAACGGTGTGAAGTCCGTCGGCAGGGAGCATTATCTCGCCCTCTGTCCCTGCCATGACGACCACCGCCCGAGCTTGGATATCGCTGTTAAAAACAACAAAATCCTGATGTGCTGTCCTGTCTGCGACGCGGACGGCGTCAAGGTGATGCACACATTGGGACTGAATGCACGTGATTTATTTGAGGATTCAAAGCGTGAACGTCCCGAACGCCCCGCGAGCGTGGATTACTACTATTCGGACAAGCTGAAAAAGACGCGTTTTTACATCTGGGATGATAAAACGCAGGGTTGGAGCAAATCCTTTTGCTGGTATCACAAGGGAGAATGTGGTCAGCAGGTCAAGGGTCTGCCTAAGGGCTCTGACGGGAGGAGCATTTCGCCGCCGCTCTATCATCAGGAGTTTTTGATCGTCGCCCGTGATCGGCAGGAGACTGTCTATATTGCCGAAGGTGAAAAGGACGTGGACACCCTCATATGTCTCGGCAGGCTTGCCGTGTGCTCGCCTCACGGCGCGGGCAAGGGCAGGCTGGAAAACAAATGGCCGAAGGAGTACAGCACGCTGTTTGAAGGGCTGGACGTAGTGATTCTGCCCGACAACGACGAGGCTGGACGAAACCTCGCACAGTATGTCGCGGCTCAGCTGTACCCGATCGCCAAATCCGTCAAGCTGCCCGATCTGACAGCGGAGTGGACAGATTTGCCTGAAAAAGGCGATATTTCAGATATTGCCGAACGCAGCAGTAAAAAGGATACAAATGCCCGGCTGGATCAGCTGATTGAAAACACAGAGCTATGGCAGCTACCGCATGAAAAATCTCCCTATATTTGTTTGTCAGACGTGAAAAGCACCAAGATCAAATGGCTGTGGTACCCATATATCCCACTCGGCAAAATCACGCTGATGACTGCCGATCCCGGGGCAGGCAAAACGTTTTTGGCGTTGTATCTGGTTGCGCAGACGAGCAAGGGAGCGCCGTTCTACGGCGAGACAATCCCTTTGCAAGAACCGGCGCGAGCGGTCTACCTGACTGCCGAGGATGGCTTGGCGGACACGATCAAACCGCGCTTGGAACCAATGAAACCAATCTTTGACAATATCTATTCCTATGATGAAAGTGAGAAAAGCCTGAGTTTGTCGGACAGCAAAATTGAGGAAATCATGCAGAAGCTGCATCCGAAGCTCATAGTATTCGACCCATTGCAGGCGTACTTAGGCGCTGATGTCGATATGCACCGCGCGAACGAAGTCCGTCCTGTGCTCCGCAGAATCGGGCAACTTGCAGATAAGTACAGCTGCGCCGTGATTTTTATCATGCACAATTCGAAAGCGACACAGAACGCTGCCTTACAAAGGGCGCTGGGGTCCGTGGATATTCCCGCAATCGCGCGCAGCATGCTGATCCTCGCAAATGCCCCCGAGGGCGGAAGGCTGCTCTGTCACGAAAAATCAAGCCTTGCCGCGCGAGGACAGTCGATATGCTTCGATGTTGATCCGAGCAAGGGCGGTATCGTATTCAGCGGATATTCCGACCTCAGAGCCGACGATGTGCTGACAGCACACGCGTCCTCAAGAAACAAATCCAGCAAAAAACGCGACGAGCTGTGTGATGAATTGCTGGCGTTGTTCGGCGACGAGGATCGTCTCCGTGTGGACAGTATAGAAAAGCTGTGCGAGCAGCTTGGCTGCAGCCGCAATACGCTTTACCGCGCACGTGACGAGCTGCAAATCAAAAGCGTTGTCAAGGGTTTCGGAAAAGACAGAACCGCATGGTGGCAGCTGCCCGTTTCCTAAG
Source organism: Lachnoclostridium sp. MSJ-17 (assembly GCF_018918205.1). Taxonomy (GTDB): domain Bacteria; phylum Bacillota; class Clostridia; order Oscillospirales; family Acutalibacteraceae; genus Ruminococcoides. The sequence continues at coordinate 36,968 of NZ_JAHLQB010000079.1, forward strand.
AACATATATTTATTTGGGAATATTGGGAAAAAACCACTGTTTATGCCGTTTTTGCATAAATCTCACACTGCTTTTTTTGTGGGATTTATGCCGGCGGCTTCCATAAATCCCAAATAGTCTCTAACTCTCATCATTCCCATAAAAACAAGGCGTGGGATTAATGGAAAATCTCAGCACTCGTGCGGCTTCTTACCATAAATCCTAAATAACTTATTGTTCTTAGTGTAAGGTGTAATTTAAATTTTCTAATTTTTTCATACGCAATCGTAAAAATTATGATACCGACAGACGCCGATATTATGGTACACATTTAAGCTTGTTATCATTGGTAGAAGTGTGTACCATTTTTTGGGCTTTTCCAACGCTATAATCGCCTTTGTTATGCGGTTTTTTGCAAAGAAATAACGGTTAGCAAACTACCGCAAGGTAGGAAGCTAAACTTGTATAGGTGGGTCATGATTTCATAGACCGCGTCGTTGCGATTACAGCATAAACAGAAACGAAAAAGGAGTGATTATTGATGAGTGTTACCGTGAACAAACCGCTCTCTTACGCAAAAGAGCTTTTCCTGTCGATCACGTTGGTTGCGCAGGAAATTTCATCGGATACAGTAAAAGAAATGAAAAAAGACTTCGGCGAGTCCATCATACGAAACAGTGTGATCAGAATATTGAAAAGCAAAGGATATATTCAAAAAGTTGGCAAAAGTTCCGACTACGGATATGTTCTGACAGGCGACGGATACGATTATGTGCGAATTAAAATGCCGGATAAGTTTCCGTACCATATTTTTCAATTTCCCACCCATATCTATGACCGTGCTCGCAGAGTCAAACGCCGCCAGATGTCGATGGTATTGTATAATCTCTACCGTGAAGGAGTGTCCTTTGGCAATCATTTAACGGATCTGGACGCGATTATTAGCGGTGAACCGGCAGAGATAACTGCGCCGTTTTTTGTCACACAAAGGGAGATCAGACAGTCCAACAGCTACCTGGGAACAGCCTACGGCACGAGGCTGTTCGGAGTGATCGTCACACAAACAAAAATTATTATCGTGTATGCGCCGTCGAAAATCAAAAACCTGTACGCGCGCACGGAAAACGCATTCTATAAAAGCATTAAATGCACTTTTTCATATGCTGCCCCACCCTACAATCTTCCTGCAAATATTGAATATATCTATTTTTATATGACCGATGAAGATGTGATAGATTCGTTTTCGGAAACAGGCAAGCGAAATGTACATTCCGCTTCAACCTACCGGATGTACTGCAAAAGCATCCTAAAGCAATTATACATCTACCGCATGAACGTCAGCTCTTTCCGCTTGTCGGATATTTTTGATATGGACAAGAGAAACGCAATTGACGCAGTGTTTACGGAATACTATGAGGTACAGCCGCGTGCATTACAAGACAAGTATGATAAACACATTTGCGGGTATTACCGAAATACGGACATTCCCGTTTTTATGCTTTGGGATTTGTCGCCGTCGGCGTTGGTCAGCGCAATAGACTATACACATCGGACGGGTTTTGGCATTGACGGAAAGGTTTATCTGATGTGCTTTGAGGAGGATTCCGGGTTGATTGCGGATATCCTGAATACGGATAGGCATTTAGCAAAGCATTTTGCCATCTGCGATTTGCCGTATCATGAGGTTAAGCAATACATTAACGGAGAAATCGCGTGTATAGATTAAGCCGCAAATCGGATTGAATTGCGAAAAGAAAAAAGAAATACAAAAGAGAAAAAACGGAGATTTGCAAAATTAAATATTCCGTTAAAGTCTATTCCTTGACTTTTGTCAGCACACGTGATATGCTGTCATTGTAATCAATCAGCAACCTTTGATAAACAGGTTGCGAAATGCCGACAACGACAGGAGAGATGAACGGTGTCACGTAATAAAGAAATAGCACGGAGACTTTCCGAACTTCGAAAAGATAAGGGCATTACCCAGAGCGAGCTGGCGGAAATGTTGGGAGTGAGCCGCACGACGGTCGCAAACTACGAAACAGGCAACCGCACACCCGAATACGATACACTCGCAAGATTGGCGGACATTTATCAGGTCAGCTGCGACTACATCATTCGCGGCATATCCTCCGAGTTTGCTGAGATTTACGCCACAACCGGCTTGAGTGAAGACGCGGTTTGGGTGCTGTCGATTCTTAACCGATACGGAAAAGACAGAAAGCTCCTTGACACAGTGAATCAGCTGTTGGAAAACGAGTACCGCACCGCCTATGATCTGCTCAGTCAAAGCGGAGAAAACGTCGCTGTGGACGGTCTTGCTCCCAAGCTGAATCCGCGCAAATACAGCCGCTGCTCACAATTGCTCTCCAAGATTGCGGCATACTTGCAGCAGCCGCGCCGTGTGCGTAATCACTACCTGACCGACGACGGACGGATCCTTTCGCTGGAAGCATGGAAAAACGAAGCCTGTCCCCCGGCGATACCGCTCAACGGAAACGAGCTGGCGGCGGATTATCTGGTGCAGGCAATCATTGAGGCGTTGAAGTCACAGGAAGAGGAATTCAATAATGATTGATTGAAACGGACGAGTGAAATCGTCCGTTTTGTATTGACACCGAAACAAGCGTATGATATGATAACAATACGAAACATATTTATCAAATGTTCCAGATAGTTATCAAAGAAGGGAAATGTATGGCAAG